>JAEWJG010000149.1 GCA_023386675.1 Actinomycetes bacterium | reverse complement strand
ACGCAACACGCCGTCAGCGCGACCTGCGCAGCGGCGTGTTGCGACAACTAGATGCTGCGGGTCGCGGTGGCGCCGGCGCCCAGCAGGGCGAACGCCGCATCCACCGTGGCCGACATGTCGACCGTCGGGTCCTGCAGCCACTGCAGCTGCATGCCGTCGGCGACCGCCTGCAGCAGCCGAGCGGCCGTGTCGGGATCGATGCCCTCGGGGAGCTCGCCCTGCCGCTGGGCCAGCGCCTGCGCGAACATCGTCCGCAGGGTGGCACTCCGCTCCACGAAGTACCCGTGCGCCGGATGCGCCGGGTCGCCGGCCTCGACCGCCAGCCGCGAGAAGAGTTGCACAAGGCCGGGCACTTCGGCGTTGTGGCGCACGATCCCGACGAAGCCCTCGCGCAGCCGCTCGAGGCCCGGATCGTCCGTCACCTCTCCGAAGCGCCGCGAGTCGACCTCGTCGCGCTTGCGCAGGATGGCGGTGAACAGCTCGTCCTTGCTGCCGAAGTAGTGCAGCAGCCCGGCCTGCGACAGCCCGACGGCCTCCGCCAGCTCCTTCACCGACGCGCCGTGCCAGCCTTCGCGCGCCACCACCGCGAGCGCAGCCTCCAGGATCTCCTCCCGCTTGGCCACACCCTTCGCGTACGCGCCTCGTCGTGCCATGCCCCGAGCATAAACCCGAATGGCACTTGCATTTCGAAAACCGAGTGACGTAAGGTTTTGCCACCATCCACGGTGGATGGCGAGAGGACCCCCACGACAATGACGTCAGACACCTCCGTGCCGACCGGCGAGACCGCCCCCGAGTCTCGCGAACCGCTCGCACCCGTCACGACCAACACCTTCGTCGGAAACGCCGCAGGCAACGACGACCCGCCCGCGCCGATCAAGGGGCTCCGCCGCCTGATGGTGTGGATCATCCCCGCCAACCTCGGCATCTACCTGATCTGGGGTGCACTGCCCGGCATCCTGCTCCCGCAGCAGATCACGGTGCTGTTCGGGGAGCACGACAAGGTCGCCAACCTCACCATCGCCGCCACGATCGGCGCGTTCGCCGCGATGATCGCCCAGCCGATCGCCGGGCAGATCTCCGACCGGACGCGGTCCCGGTTCGGACGCCGCGCGCCGTGGATCCTGATCGGCTCGCTCGCCGGCGGCCTGTCCCTCATCGGGCTGGCGTTCGCGA
Organism: Actinomycetes bacterium; assembly: GCA_023386675.1. Classification (GTDB taxonomy): domain Bacteria; phylum Actinomycetota; class Actinomycetes; order Actinomycetales; family Microbacteriaceae; genus Leifsonia. Next base: position 14,130 of record JAEWJG010000149.1, on the reverse strand, counting down.
ACTCCCTGGTCGGCGTCGTGATCGCCTGGACGCTGGTGCAGATCAGCTACAACTTCGCGCAGGGCCCGCTGACCGCGATCATGCCCGACCGCGTCCCGCTCAAGCGCCGCGGCACGTTCGCCGCGCTGTCCGGCATCGGCTTGATGGTGGGTGCGCTGGGCGGCCAGATCGTCGGCTCGCTGTTCTTCAACAGCCTGACGGTCGGCTACGTCTTCTTCGCGGTCTTCTCGCTCGTCGTCCTGAGCCTGTTCGTCGCCTTCAACCCGGACTACTCGAGCGCCCGCGTCGAGCGGGAGCCGTTCACGTTCGTCGAGTTCCTCAAGACGTTCTGGGTGAACCCGGTCGCGCATCCCGACTTCTTCTGGGCGTTCACCGGCCGCCTGCTGCTCTACACCGGCTACTTCGCGGTGACCGGCTTCCAGCTGTTCCTGCTCACCGACTACTTCAAGGTCGCGCACCCGGAGCAGCTCATCCCGCTGCTCGGTCTCCTGAGCCTCGTCGGGATCATCATCTCGACAATCGTCTCCGGCCCGCTGTCCGACCGGTTCGGCCGTCGCAAGCCGTTCGTGTTCGCGTCCGCCGCGGTCGTCAGCCTCGGCTTCCTCCTCCCGTGGATCTGGCCGGACGTGAACGCGTGGATCATCATGACCGTCCTGGCCGGCTTCGGCTTCGGGATGTTCCAGGCCGTCGACACCGCCCTGATGAGCGAGGTGCTCCCGTCCGCCAAGTCGTTCGCGAAGGACCTCGGCGTCGTCAACATCGCCGCCACCCTCCCGCAGACCCTCGCCCCGGGCGTCGCGGGCGCCATCGTCCTCGCCTTCGGCTACACGGCCCTCTTCCCGATCGCGATCGTCCTAGGCATCCTGGGCGCGCTGGCCGTGTGGCCGATCAAGGCGACCCGCTGACCATCACCACCGAAAGGAACCCCATGACCGACACCACGACAGGCGCGCGCGCCGACCTCACCGGTCTCTCCGTCGAGGAGAAGGCGGCGCTCACCAGCGGCGAGAGCTTCTGGCGCACCAAGGCGGTGGGCACGATCCCGTCCGTCATGCTGACCGACGGCCCGCACGGTCTGCGCAAGCAGCGCGAGGGCGGCGACCACCTCGGCCTCGGCGACAGCGTCCCGGCCACCTGCTTCCCGCCCGCGGTCGCCCTCGGCTCCTCGTGGGATGTGGAGCTCGCCGAACGCGTCGGCACCGCCCTCGGCGTCGAGTGCTCCATCGAGGACGTCGCCGTCATCCTGGGCCCGGGCATCAACATCAAGCGGTCCCCGCTGTGCGGCCGCAACTTCGAGTACCTCAGCGAAGATCCTCTCGTCTCCGGCGTGCTCGGCGCGGGGATCGTGCGCGGCATCCAGTCGCAGGGCGTCGGCGCGTCGCTGAAGCACTTCGCCGCGAACAACCAGGAGGACGACCGGATGCGGTCCTCGTCCGACGTCGACCAGCGGCCACTGCGCGAGATCTACCTGCGCGGCTTCCAGCGGGTCGTGGAGGACGCGCAGCCGCACACCGTGATGTGCTCGTACAACCGCATCAACGGCGTCTTCGCGTCGGAGAACCCCTGGCTGCTCACCGACGTGCTGCGCGGCGAGTGGGGCTTCGACGGCCTGGTGGTCTCCGACTGGGGCGCGGTGAACGACCGCGTCGCGGCGCTGCGCGCGGGCCTCGACCTCGAGATGCCGAGCTCCGGCGGCGTGACAGACGCGCAGGTCGTGGCGGCGGTGAGCGACGGCTCGCTCGACGAGGCCGTCCTGGACGCGTCGGCGCAGCGCAACGCGGACCTCGCCGTCCGCTGGGCGGCCACCCCGCGCGTCGAGGGACCGCTCGACGTGGACGCCCACCATGCGCTCGCGCGCGAGGCCGCCTCCCGCTCGATCGTGCTGCTGAAGAACGACGCTGTGGACGGCGCCCCGCTGCTGCCGCTCAGTGACGACCGGTCCCTCGCGGTGATCGGCGCGTTCGCCGAGAAGCCGCGCTACCAGGGCGCCGGCTCGTCGATGATCCACCCGACCCGCCTGGACGACGCGCTCACGGCCATACGCGCGCTCGCGCCGCAGGCGTCGTACGCCCCGGGCTTCTCACTCGCCGCGGACGCCTCCGAGGAAGAGACGGCGCGCCTGCGCGAGGAGGCCGTCGCGGCGGCATCCGGCGCCTCGGTCGCCGTGGTGTTCGCCGGCCTGCCCGCACGGCTGGAGTCGGAGGGCTACGACCGCGAGGACATCGACCTGCCGGCCGACCAGCTGGCCCTCATCGAGGCGGTCGTCGCCGCGAACCCGCGCACCGTCGTGGTGCTGTCGAACGGCGGAGTCGTCGCGCTGCCCTTCGCGGGCTCCGTCCCGGCGATCGTCGAGGCGTGGCTGCTCGGCCAGGCCGGCGGTTCGGCCACGGCCGACGTGCTGTTCGGCGCGGTGAGCCCGTCCGGCAAGCTGACGGAGACGGTCCCGCTGCGGCTGGAGGACACCCCGGCGTTCCTCAACTTCCCGGGCGAGGAGGGACACGTCCGCTACGGCGAGGGCATCTTCGTCGGCTACCGCTGGTACGACGCCCGCCGTATGGAGGTCGCCTTCCCGTTCGGGCACGGTCTGTCGTACACGACCTTCGGCTACGGGGAGGCCGTGGCCTCGGCCACCGCGGACGGCGATGCGTCGGTGCGCCTGACCGTCACCAACACCGGCGACCGCGCCGGCCGCGAGGTCGTGCAGGCCTACGTCTCGCTGCCCGGGTCGACCGTGCAGCGCGCGCCTCGTGAGCTCAAGGGCTTCGCATCCGTCGAGCTGGCTCCGGGCGAGTCCCGCGAGGTCGCGATCACCGTGCGCCGTCAGGACCTGGCGTACTGGGATGTCCGCGCCGAGCGGTGGATCGTGGAGGGCGGCGAGTACGTGGTCGCGGTCGGAGCGTCCAGCCGCGACCTGCGGACGTCGGCGACCATCGCGGTGGCGGGTGACGAGGTGCGGCTGCCGCTGACGCGCGAGTCGTCCCTCGCCGAGGTGATGGCGCATCCCGTCGCCGGTCCGATGGTGCAGCAGGCGCTGGCCGGGATGTCGCAGATGCTCGAAGGGGCGTCGGCGATCATGCCGGAGGGCGTGTCCATGGACAAGATGATGGGCTCGTTCCCGATCGGGCGCATCGGGATGATGGCCGGTGGGTCCGTCACGCCGGAGATGATCGACGGGCTGCTCGCGACGGCCAACGCGTCGTAGGGGTAGTCTCCCCATCCACTGGTGCCGACACGCCGTCACCCACTACCTCGTGACGGCGTGTCTGGCGCGGTGGAGCTCAGGGCAGCGCGGAGCGATGCCGCGACCCCAGCGCCGAGGGAGCCTGCGACCGAGGTAACGGACACCACGAGACTGTCCGTTAGCCTGGCGGCATGCCGGAGGGACCGTACCGCTGGTTCGTGTACGCGGAGCTGCTGCTGGCGGCGATGACGTTCGTCGCGCTGCTGTTCGTCGTCGCGCCGTACGGCGGCCGGCACGGGCGCGGCGGGTGGGGGCCCACGGTCCCGGCCCGTGTCGGATGGGTCGTGATGGAGGCGCCGGCGTGCGTGCTGTTCGCGGCGTTCTACCTCCTCGGGACGCACCGGTCCGAGGTCGTCCCGCTGGTCTTCCTGCTGCTCTGGCAGGTGCACTACGTGTACCGCGCGTTCGTGTACCCGTTCCTGATGCGGTCGGGATCTCGGATGCCGGTGCTCGTGATGCTGGTGGCCATCCTGTTCAATCTGCTCAACGCCTGGGTCAACGCGCGGTGGATCTCGGAGTACGGCGCTTATCCCATCGCCTGGCTGGCGGACCCGCGGTTCTGGATCGGCGTTGCGCTGTTCGCGGGCGGCCTGACGCTGAACATACGGTCGGACCGGACGCTGCGGAGGCTCCGCGGCGACGGCAACGGCGGCTACCGCATCCCGAGCGGCGGCGGTTTCCGGTACGTGTCGAGCCCGAACTACCTCGGCGAGATCGTCGAGTGGACCGGGTGGGCCGTTGCGACGTGGTCGCTCGCGGGACTCGCGTTCGCGCTGTACACGGTGGCGAACCTCGCGCCGCGTGCCGTGTCCAACCATCGCTGGTACCGGTCGACGTTCCCCGACTATCCGCCCGAGCGGCGCGCTCTCCTCCCGTTCGTGCTCTGACCCAGGGTGTCGGCGGCCCCGCCTAGGCTCTGCCCGAGAGGAGGGATGCCGTGCCTGAGAGCGTCGAGCAGTGGTGGGCGCGCCGCCAGTGGTCGAAAGGGGAGGCCGTGCCCTACCCGATCGGCCGCTACCGCCCCGACTGGGAGCGGTATCCCGTGCTCATCCGGCAGTACCATCCCGACCTCAACCACGGGATCACGCTGACGCAGATCCCGCCCGCCGCCGACGTGTTCCTGGTCTGGGAGTGCGACTCGGGGCACCGTTTCGTCGCGACGCCGGAGGAGCAGCGGTCGCGACCGGGCGGCACACGGCGGCGGTCGGTGTGGTGCCCGCAGTGCGCGGAGGCGGCGGCGCCGCGAGCGGTGCGTCAGCCGGAGCCCGACACCGGGACGCACGTCTGCGGCCACGCCCGCGACCCGCGGCGGATCGAGAACGACCCGTCGGACGACCGCTGCTACCTGTGCCGCCGGCTCGACCGGGAGCCGCTGACGCGCGAACAGCTCGTGAGCATGGCGGCGCCGGGCTCACGCGTCGGGGTGTCGGCGGCGAACTCGACGGCCGGGAAGTTCTCCTGGCAGTGCGACGCCGGGCATCCCGCGTACCAGGCGACGATCGAGCGCATCCTGGGCGGGCGGCGGTGCCCGGTGTGCCGGCACGCGCGCGGCGGGGCCGATCGGGTCGCGGTGGGGGAGGCGTTCGTCAGCCGCTGGGCCCCGGTTCCCGCGTCCGCCGCGGAGCCGGAGCTGAAGCGTCGGCTGGGCGAGCGGCTGGACGTCTCGCTCGACGTGAACGCCGTGCGGGTCGCCAAGCCGTTCCACTCGCACCTCGAGGTCTGGCCCGACATCCCGATCCCTGAGCTGAAGGTCGCGATCGAGTACGACACGACCGGGCGGCACGGGTTGGAGCACGTCGGTCCGCGGGAGGAGTCGGACCGGCGGAAGGACCGCCTGCTGCGCGGAGTCGGCTGGGAGGTGGTCCGGGTGCGGTGCGGCAAGCTCCAGCCGATCGGGCCGTTCGACGTGTCGGCGGGCGGCGTCACGGACGCGCTCGTGGACCGCATCCTGGCGCGGCTGGGGGAGATCCGGGGGGAGCTGTTCGTGGCGGCGTACCGGCGCTGAACCGGCGTGCCGCTTCGCATGCTTTTCCGGCCTTCCGGACTCTGGTGACGCGGCCGGGACGCTCGCTACGCTGGTCGGCGAACGGGCATCCACGAGCTCTCACGAGGAGGACACCATGCCGTCGATCCTGAACCCTTACCTCAACTTCCGCGCCTCTGCGCGCGAGGCGATGGACTTCTACCAGTCCGTCTTCGGCGGGGAGGTGCAGCGCAGCACGTTCGCCGAGTTCCAGATGGCGCAGGACCCGGCGGACAACGACCTGATCATGCACTCGCAGCTCACCTCGCCGAGCGGCTTCACCCTCATGGCGGCCGACGTGCCGGCGCACATGGAGCTCACCCAGGGCTCCTCCATCTCCATCTCGCTCAGCGGTGACGACGAGGCCGAGCTGACCGGCTATTGGGAGAAGCTGGTCGAAGGCGGCACGGTCCTCGAACCGCTCAACAAGGCGCCGTGGGGCGACAGCTTCGGGATGGCGATCGACCGGTTCGGCGTGCAGTGGCTCGTGAACATCGCGGGGACGCCGCAGGAGGCGGAGGGCTGAGGTCAGCCGCGCAGCTCGCGCAGCGCGGCGTCGAACGAGCGGAAGTACGTGCGGCGGCCGGGCCGTCCGATCTGCGTGACCTCGAACATCCCGTCGAGCTCGAGGATGAAGCCCACGACAGGCGGCGCGCCGAGCGCGGCTGCCTCGGCGTCGCTGATGCGCCACTCGTGGGCCGAGATCTCCGCCACCTCCAGCCCGTGCCGGAGGAAGACCGTGTGCGTCCTCATGAACCCAGTGAAGTGGACCGGTCGTTCCGCGGCCAGGCCTTGACAGGCCCTTCGCGATGGTGTGCGCCCGCGCAACCATCTCCTGTATTCCCGGCGCCGGTGGGTCGGGGCTATGGTGCAGCCGTCCGCATCCGGACGCATCGGGACACCTCGGGAGGAACGTCATGTGCCGCTGGCTCGCATACTCGGGGGAGCCGCTGAAGCCCGCCGAACTCATCCTGGACACCCAGCACTCGCTGGTCGCGCAGTCGCTGAACTCGCCGCTCGGCACCGAGACGGTCAACGGCGACGGGTTCGGCTTCGGCTGGTACCCCCGGGACTCCGACATGCCGGCGCTGTTCCACTCCATCGAGCCCGCGTGGCACGACGAGAACCTGCGGGAGATCACGAACGCGGTCACCAGCCCGCTGTTCTTCGGCCACGTGCGCGCGGCAGCGGGGCCGCCCATCCAGCAGAGCAACTGCCACCCGTTCCGCTACGAGAACTGGCTGTTCATGCACAACGGCTTCCTCGACGGGTTCGAGAAGACCAAGCGCGACCTCACCTTCGCGGTCGACCCCTCGCTGTACCCGCTCATCCACGGCACGACCGACACCGAGGTGCTGTTCTACCTGGCGCTGACCGAGGGCCTGCAGGACGACCCGATCGGCGGCCTGGGCCGCGCGATCCGGCGGGTCGAGGAGGAGGGTCGTAAGGCCGGCATCGAGTACCCGATGCAGGGCACCGTCGCGGTCTCCGACGGGCACACGCTGTGGGCGTTCCGCTACTCGACCTCGCACCAGAGCCGGACCCTGTTCCACTCGGCGGCCATCCCGGAGCTGCGGGAGATGTATCCGGACGCGGCACGACTCGATGTCTTCGGCGACAAGGCGAAGGTCGTCGTCTCCGAGCCGCTCACGGACCTGCCGGGAGCGTTCATCGAGATGGAGGAGTCCACCGTCGCCATCCTGGACGACGACGGCTACCGGCACGAGCCCTTCCTGCAGGAGGCGACCGTCTGAGCGGCCGCCTCCTGCAGCGGAGCGATCAGTCGCCGTCCATCACCCGGCGGACGAAGGCGCCGACGTGCTCGCGCAGCGCGTCGATCCGCTGCTGGCGCGCGGCCTCCACGTCGAACCCGACGTAGGCTGTCGGCGGCCGCTTCCGGACGTTCGCCGAGCACTCGAACCCGGCGCAGACGAGCGTGCCGAGGGTGTTGCCATTGCGTCCGGCCTTCCCCGCCCGCTTCGCGATGAAGAAGACGACGTCGTTCGGAAGGTGCACGTCCTCGCACCATGAACACTGCGGGCGCGAGCGGATGCGGCCGTCGGCCTGCCGCAGGAGCACGCCGACGGGCTCGCCGTCGACGATCGCGACGACGTAGCCCAGCGCCGGCTGCTTGCGGTCGCGCCAGCCGAGGTAGTCGAGCTCGTCGAAGCGCAGCTGCGCCAGGTCGGGAAGGGTGAGCTCCTTGCGCTCGCGCTGCGAGGCGTTGACGAAGGAGGAGCGGATCTGGTTCTCGGTCAGGGGGATCATGGATGAACCTGTCTGTCGGAGGTCGGTCGAGCACGGCCGGTCACCGGCCGTGGGAGACGCCGCGGGCGCACACAGGCGCGCGGCGGAAAGGCGCGCCGAGGCGCGCGGAATCACCGAGGAGCGGACAGCGCTATCTCGCGCCGGCGCAGAGCGCGCCGACGACCTCCAGACGCCCGACGGGCTGCGAGATGAGCGGGTTCACCCGTCCACTCTAACGCGGTCGCTCACAAAGCGGACCGAGCGTACGGGACCGGCCTCAGGCGCGCGGCCGCCGGAAGTGCGGACGCGTTGACGGCAGCCACATCAGCACGGCCGCGACGACGGCCATGAGGAAGATCACGACACTCACGATGTCGCCCGCGATCAGTACCGGGAGCAGGCTGACCAGGAGCAGGCCGGCGACCACCGAGAGGATGATGCGCGCCCAGTTCGCACCGCGGAGCAGGAAGATCGCGCACACGACACGCACAGCCGCACCGATCAACGCGCCAGCCACGGATAAGGCGATCAGGCCGCCGCCGACGCCTCCCTCGGCGGCCGGACCGGTCACGAGGCCGGCGAGCGTGAGGAAGAAGGCGAGGAGACTGATCGCGGCGCTGGCGATCCACAGCCAGAAGGAGGCGACGAGAGCGGTCGGCGCAGTGCGGCGGCGGACGACGGGAACGGACACGGCTGGGATCCTCGGCGGTCGGAACGGGAGTCGTCATCGACCATCGGCCGCGGCGCGGGATCGGTAAGGCGCTGTGTCCGGGCGCTGTCGGTGGTCACGGGCAGACTGGACGCCATGACCGGAACACCTAGCCCCGTGGACCCGCCCGAGCTGTTCCGCAGCCCGGCGTTCGCGCAGGGCATGATCGCGCCCGCCGGACCGCTGCTGTTCGTCGGCGGCCAGAACGGGGTGGATGCGGAGGGCGGACTGCTCGACGGTCTCCAGGCGCAGACGGAACAGGCGCTGCGCAACCTGCTGGCGGTGCTCGCGGCAGCGGGCAGCGGGCCGGACCACGTGGTCAAGCTGACCATCCACCTCGCGCCCGGCATCGATCCGACGGCCGCCTACGGCGCCACCCGGACGGTGTGGGGCGATCACCGCACGGCCGTGACCGTGCTTTCCGTCGCCCCGGCACGACCCGGCGCGCTGGTGGAGGTGGATGCGGTGGCGTCCGTCCCGGGCTGAAGTTCGGCCTACTCGTCGCGGTCGTCGGGGCCGTCGAACTCGGTCAGTTCCTCGACGACCGCTTCGCCCTCGGCGCCCGTGTCGTCGCGACCGCCATCGTCGGCCGCCTCGTCGCCGGACGGACCGACCGACGACCCGTCGCGGTAGGCGCCGGTGCCCTCGTCCAGGGTCCCCTCGCCGTCGGGGTATCCGGCGTCGTCGGGGTACTCGCTGTCGCGCGGCGTGGCGTCCTCGTCGTGTGCGTCGACCATGGGGCCTCCTCTTCGTCCTCGGGGGCATCATCCACCCGGCCGGGCGGCGCGCACAGCCCCGCCGAGCACGTTTTTCGGATAACGGCAGCGTTCGTGGACGCGGAGGGTGTGCACTAGGGTCGAGTGGTGGATGGACAACTCGGGCTCGACCCGGCGGAGCTCCGGCGGCTCGAAGAATGCGTCAAAGAACCGATCAGGACGCCCGGTCGCATCCAGTCGTTCGGGATGCTCTTCGTCGTCGACATCGCGTCGTACGAGATCGTCACCGTCAGTGAGAACGCCGGCCGCTGGCTCGGCCGCTCGGTCTCCGAGCTGAACAGTCCGACGCTCGAGTGGAGCGTCACCGCGGAGACCCATGGGGACCCCATCCGGGTCGAGATCGACGACGAGGCCTTCGACGCCGTGACGCACCGGCAGGGCGGCCGCGTCATCATCGAGCTGGAGCCCGCCGACACCGCGCACGACCTGCCGTCCGGCTCGGTCGTCGGCGCCATCCGCTCGCTCGGCATGCTCGGCAGCGCCGAGGAGGTCCGCCAGGCCGTCGCCGAGGAGGTCAAGCGGATCAGCGGCTTCGACCGCGTGATGGTCTACCGCTTCTTCCAGGACGGTCACGGCGAGGTCGCCGGTGAGGCGTCCGAGCCCGACATGGAGTCGTACCGCGGCCTGCACTTCCCGGCCTCCGACATCCCGCAGCAGGCCCGCGCGCTCTACCTCACGAAGCTGTCGCGTCAGATCGTCAGCACCGACGATCTGGGCACGCCGCTGGTCTCGATCGTCGACTCCCCGCCGCTCGACCTGAGCGGCGCGGAGCTGCGCGCCGTGTCGCCGCACCACCTGCAGTTCATGCGCAATATGGGCCAGGCGTCGACGGTGTCGTTCTCGCTGATCCAGGAGGACCGGCTCGTCGGCATGATCACCTGCGCCCACCGCACGGAGCGCCGGATGCCGATCCTGTTGCGCCGGGCGCTCGAGGTGCTGGCGACCCAGCTGACGCTGCAGCTCGGCGCCCTCGAGGCGATCGCGCAGCTCCGCCGCGACATCAGCATCCGGGAGCAGCGCGCCGCCGTCCTCGCCGAGATCCCGTCCTCGGACGACCCGCTCATCACCCTGGTCGAAAGCGGCGCCGAGCTGTGCCGGCTCGTCGGCGCCGACGGTGCGATCCTCGCCCTGGACGAGGTCAGCCGGAGCGTGGGCGCGGTGCCGCTGACCGACCGCAGCCTGCTGCTGTCTGCGGCGGGCACCGAGCCGTTGGCGACGAACGAGCTCGCGCGCACCCATCCGGCGCTCGGTGTCCTGATGCCGGGATTCGCCGGCCTGATGGTCGTGCCGGTCGGGGCGCACGGCGTGCTGCTGTTCTTCCGGCTCGAGGTGGCGCAGGTCATCCGCTGGCTCGGCGATCAGACCGCGGCGAACCGCGACGACGCGCTGTCCCCGCGCCGCTCCTTCTCGGAGTGGAAGCAGAGCGTCGAAGGCAGCTCGCTGCCGTGGGGCACGGTCGCCGAGGAGTCGCGCGAGCTGGGCCGCGACCTCGCTCGCGCCCTCGACCGCCGGCGGGAGGCGCACCTCGCGCAGCTCGCCCTGATCGACCACCTGACCGGGCTCCACAACCGCCGCTCGTTCGAGCACGAGCTCGAGAAGGCCGTGACGGAAGGCCAGGGCGGCGTCCTACTGTTCCTCGACCTGGACGACTTCAAGTCGATCAACGACCGGCACGGTCATGAGACCGGGGACGCCGTGCTGCGCGCGATCGCAGATCGGCTCACGCGCGACAGCCGCTCGACGGACGTGATCTCCCGGCTGGCCGGCGACGAGTTCGTCGTGCTCAGCGCCGGCGCGCTCCAGGAGGACGGCGAGCGCTTCGGCGCCCGCCTGGTGCGCGACATCGCCGACCCCATCCAGACGGCGCGCGGCCCGATGACCGTCACGGCCTCCTGTGGCATCATCACCATCGAGCCGGGGCTCACGGCGAAGCAGCTGCTGGATTCGGCGGACGCGGCCATGTACCGCGCCAAGAACACCGGCCGGAACCGCGTCTCGCTCTGATCGTCCGGGAGCGTAGCGTCGGGCCATGCCCGACCCGATGCACTTCGACCGGCATGCCGAACTCTACGACCGCGCGCGCCCGCCCTATCCGGCGGCGCTGATCGACCGGCTCGCCGACCTCGGACTGCTGCGAGCCGGCGCGCGGGCGCTCGATCTCGGCGCAGGGAGCGGGCAGGCGACGCGCATCCTCGTACAGGCGGGGATGGAGGTGACGGCGGTCGAGCCCGGGCCCGCGCTGGCCGCCCGGTTGCAGGAGGCGCTGCCGGGCGTCGACGTGCTTCGCTCCACAGTGGAGCGGGCGGCGCTTCCGGCGGGGGCGTTCGACCTGGTGACGATCGCCACCGCGGTGCACTGGCTCGACCTCGACGTCGTGCTGCCTGCGCTCCATCGCGCCCTCGCACCCGGCGGCCGTCTCGCGGTGTGGCGCACGGCGTACGGGGATCCGTCCGTGCCTCCCGGCCCATTCCGGCGACGCATCCAGGCGATCGTCGACGCGCGAGAAGCACCCGCACGTCCGCAGCCGGGGGAGACCGAGACGGCGCGCTGGGCGGCCGCGCTGGAAGCGGGCGGCCTGTTCCGCACCGTCCACACCGAGGAGTTCGCCTGGACGATCGTCCTCGACGAGGACGCCGTCCGGGACCTCTTCACCACCTTCAGCGACTGGACGCCGGCCGAGGCCGAGGAGGCCGCCCGCGCCGTCCGCGACCTGGGTGGCAGCGTCACCGAGCACTATCTCAGCCCGCTGCTGGTGCTGGCCCCGGCGGGCTGAGTCGCCGACCCTGTCGATCCGGGCGCTTCCTGTTCGACGCTCCAGCACGAGATGATGCGAGACAGGAGGCATGACCGATGAGCGAGTACATCATCCTCATCCACGGCGACGAAGAGCGGTGGAGCAGCATGACCGAGGCCGAGCGCGCGGAGATCGACACCGCGCACGGGGAGTTCTGGCGGAAAGCGGGGGACGCGATCCGTGCCTCCGGCGAGCTGCAGGGCTCACGGACGGCCGTGACCGTCCGGCGCGGCGACGGCGGAGAGCCGGTCGCGGTCGACGGCCCGTTCACCGAGGCGAAGGAGGTCGTCGGCGGGTTCTACGTGATCGACGTCCCGGACCGCGAGACGGCGGTGGAGCTGGCGTCCGGACTCGCGGAGGCCCGGCACGATCACAGCGGCGTCCAGGTCCAGCCGCTGGTGGATCACAGCGGCAGAGTGGACTAGAGCGCCGGGTTGGTTCCCCCGGGATGCCGTTCCATTCGCGTCGGGTTGAGACGTCTTCGCCAGCGAATTCGTTTCCGCGTCCGGTCCGGCATCCCCGGGCCTCCATCACGCTAGCGGGGGAGCGGTGGTGTCCTCAATTCGGGGGACCGAAACCGTCAAGAATTGACGGGGCCACGCGGGTCGCTCGGCCCACCGCGCGTCCCCTTGTGCGGTTCCTCGACGATGCGCACGTCGTGCACGGTGACCGTCTCGGTCATCAGCAGGTCGAGCGAGGTCACGAACAACCGGCCGATCTCCTCCTGCGTGGCGTCCGGCCCGGGGAGGTCGACGCGGAAGCCCTGCGCCTGCAGGGCGCCCTCGTTCGAGAACGTCACTTCGGCGTCGAACACCGCGCGGTACTGCGTCATGGCTCAGAGCGTACGCGACGCCGCCCGTCTCGCGGGGGAGCCGGGCGGCGTCGGTGCGGCGCTCAGTTGAACTTGCGGCGGTACTTCGCGATCGCGAACGCGTAGGCGACGATCAGGATGCCGACCAGCCAGGCGAGGGCGATCCAGATGTCCGTGCCCACCGGCTGCCCGGCGAACAGCGCCCGGATGGTGTTCACGATGGAGGTGACCGGCTGGTTCTCGGCGAACCAGGCGACCGGCGCCGGCATGGACTCCGTCGGCACGAACGCGGAGCTGACGAACGGCAGGAAGATCAGCGGGTAGCTGAAGGCGCTCGCCCCATCCACCGTCTTCGCCGACAATCCGGCGATCACGGCGATCCAGGTCAGCGCGAGCGTGAACAGGATGAGGATGCCCGCCACCGCCAGCCACGCCCCGACGGACGCACCGGTCCGGAACCCCATGATCAGCGCGACGCCGATCACCAGGGCGACCGACACCAGGTTGGCGACGAGCGAGGTGAGCACGTGCGCCCAGAGCACCGACGACCGTGCGATCGGCATGGACTGGAACCGCTCGAAGATGCCCCCCTGGAGGTCGAGGAACAGCCGGTATGCGGTGTACGCGATCCCCGAGGCGATGGTGATGAGGAGGATGCCGGGCAGCATGTAGTCGATGTACGACTGGCCCGTGCCGATCCGGATCGCCCCGCCGAGCACGTAGACGAACAGCAGCATCAGAGCGATCGGGGTGACCGCGGTGGTGATGATCGTGTCGGGACTGCGGAGGATGTGGCGCAGCGAACGCCCCGTGAGGGTGCGCGTGTCGCTGAGGACGTAGGTGCTCATCGGACTGTCCCTTCTGCTTCCGGCTCGTCGTCGCCGACGAGGGCGAGGAAGACCTCTTCGAGGGTGGGCTGCTTCTCCACGTACTCGACCGTGGCCGCGGGGAGGAGCTTCTTGAGCTCGGAGAGGGTGCCGTTCTGGATGATGGTCCCGCGGTGCAGGATGGCGATGCGGTCGGCGAGCTGCTCGGCCTCGTCGAGGTACTGCGTGGTGAGCAGCACGGTGGTGCCGGTGCGGGCGAGCGCGCGGACGGTGTCCCACACCTCGATGCGCGCCTGCGGGTCGAGGCCGGTGGTCGGCTCGTCGAGGAAGATGACCGGCGGGTCGCCGATCAGGCTCATGGCGATGTCGAGCCGGCGTCGCATCCCGCCCGAGTAGGTTCCCGCCTTGCGGTTTCCGGCGTCGGCGAGCGAGAAGCGAGCGAGCATCCCGTCGGCGACCGCGCCCGGGTTCTTCAGGTGCCGGAGCTTCGCGACCAGCACGAGGTTCTCGCGACCGGTCAGCACCTCGTCGACCGCCGCGAACTGCCCGGTGAGGCTGAGCGAGCGGCGCACGTCGGCCGGTGCCGACGCCACGTCGAAGCCGTGGACGCTCGCCGCGCCGCCGTCCGCCTCCAGCAGGGTGGAGAGGATGCGCACGAGCGTGGTCTTGCCGGCCCCGTTGGAGCCGAGGAGGGCGAAGATG
>JAEWJG010000125.1 GCA_023386675.1 Actinomycetes bacterium | reverse complement strand
GTGGTCCTGGAGGGCGTGCACCGCATCCAGCCGCAGGCCGTCGACGTGCATCTCGCGCAGCCAGTACTCCGCGTTGTCGAGGATGTAGCGGCGCACCTCGTCCGAGAGCGGGCCGTCGAGGTTGACGTTCACGCCCCAGGTGCTGGCGCCCTGACCGAGGTACGGGCCGAACTTCGGGAGGTAGTTGCCGCTTGGTCCCAGGTGGTTGTAGACGACGTCCTGGATGACGGCGAGGCCGCGGCGGTGGCACTCCTCGACGAAGCGCTGGTACGCCTCGGGGCCGCCGTACTGCTCCTGGACCGCGTACCAGAGCACGCCGTCATAGCCCCAGTTGTGCGTGCCGTTGAAGGCGTTCACCGGCAGCAGCTCGATGGCGTCGACGCCGAGGTCGAGGAGATGGTCGAGCCGGTCGAGGGCGGAGTCGAGCGTGCCCTCGGGCGTGAACGTTCCGAGGTGGAGCTCGTAGACGACCGCGCCGGTGAGGTCGCGGCCCTCCCAGGCCCCGTCGGCCCAGGAGCGGGCGCGCGGGTCGAATTCCCGGCTCAGCTCGTGCACGCCGCGCGGCTGGCGCAGGGAGCGCGGGTCGGGGAACGGGCCCTCTCCGTCGACGACGAAGCCGTAGTCCACGGGTCCGTCGGGCAGGGCGGGGGACTCGGTGAGCTCCCACCAGCCGCCGGTGGGCGCATCCGCCGTAGCCGGCACCGAGGTCAGCGGGAAGGTGCCGAGACCGTCGATCATCACGTCCACGGTTCGCGCGGCCGGCGCCCAGACGGGGAACCGGCGGTCGCTCCAGGCGCTCATCGGGTCACCGCCAGCAGGGCGACGGGGTAGCGCTCGAAGACCGTCGCGAGTGGCACGCGGCCCCGATACTCCTGGCCGGTCAGCTCGTCGCGCATGGTCTGCTCCCCGACGTCGATGGTGGTGTCGGCCCAGCCGCCCGTGGCGGAGAGGCCGACCGGCAGGCGAGTGGCGAGAGCGATCGCGCCGCCGCGGTCGAAGCCGATGAGGTGCCCAGAGCGCGAGCCCTCGGCGTAGACGGGACGGTAGCCGGTGAACAGCTCCGGCCGGTCGCGCAGCAGGCGGAGGGCACGGGAGGTGACCAGCACCTTCGCCGCGCCCGACGAGTCCACCTCGGGGAGCCATCCCTCGTCGATGTGCGCGAGCAGGCCCGCGGAGACGTCGAATTCGACCGGCCGGCGGTTGTCCGGATCGACCAGCGACCGCTCCCAGCGCTCTGAGCCCTGGTAGACGTCCGGTCGGCCGGGGCTCAGCAGCTGCAGCAGCTTGGCGCCGAGGCCGTTGCTCGCTCCGGGGGCGTCGAGAACGGCGGCCAGCGCCTCCACCTCGGCGCGCACCCGCTCGTCGTCGAAGGCGGCGTCGATCGCCGTCCTCATCCGGGCCTCGAACTGCTCGTCCGGATCCGTCCAGGCGGTCGAGGCGCCCGCCTCGCGAGCCGCCTTCAGCGCGTAGTCCTGCAGGCGCTCGCGGGAGGCGGGCCACGCGCCGACGACCGCCTGCCAGAGCAGGCTCTCGAGCGATCCGTCCCCGAAGCCGACCCGTTCGCGCACCGTGCGCAGGAACCGCTCGAACCGCGCGGGCAGCTCGGCGAGTACCGAAATCCGGGCGCGGGTGTCCTCGCCGCGCTTCGTGTCGTGCGTCGAGAGGACCGTCATGGAGTCGGGGAGGCGGCGCTGCCGGTCCTCCTGCCGGCGGTGGAACTCCTCCGGCGACAGCGCGAACTCGGACGGGTCCCCGCCGACCTCGGTCAGCGAGGTGAGACGCGTGAAGCGGTAGAAGGCGTTGTCCTCGACGCCCTTCGCCATGATCGCGCCGGTGGTCTGCTCGAAGCGCTCGCCGAGGCGGTCGGCGATGCGGGCGATGACGGGGGCCAGGTCGGGCCGGGACTCCGCGGCGGCGAGGCGGGCCTCCTCCAGGTACTCGGCGCCGAACGGGAGGTAGCTGCGGTACACGGGGAACCACGCGGCGAGCTCGGCCACCGCGTCCGCGGTCTCCTCATCGGTGCTCTCATCCAGCTCGCGCACGACACGCAGCACCTCGGAGCGCAGGATGCTGTCGGCGACCGCGCGCTTGCGGCGATGGACGAGCTCGGTCCAGTCCTGGTTCTCCTCGCGCTCGTCCAGTTCGCCGGCGAGCGCGGTCAGCGGCCCCTCGCCTGCGGGGTCGACGAACACGCGGTCGATCACGCCGAGCGCGTCGTAGCCGGTCGTGCCCTGCACCGGCCAGTCCGGCATCCGCTCGTCGCCCTCGATGATCTTCTCGACCCAGATCGGGGCGTCGCCGGCGAGCGCGCGCAGGCGGTCCAGGTACTGACCGGGGTCGCGGAGGCCGTCCGGGTGGTCGACGCGGAGCCCGTCCACCAGACCCTCGCTCAGCCAGCGGCCGATCTCGCGGTGCGTGTCGTCGAAGACCTGCTGGTCCTCGACGCGCAGGCCGGCCAGCGTCGTCACGGCGAAGAAGCGGCGGTAGTTCATCTCCGCGTCGGCGCGGCGCCACGACATCAGCTCGTAGTGCTGGCGGTCGTGCACCTCGCGCGGGGTTCCCTCGCCGGTGCCGGGCGCGATCGGGAACCGGTGGTCGTAGTAGCGGAGCTCGCCGTCCTCCACGGTCAGCGCATCCAGCTCGTCCGGGCCGTCGCCGAGGATGGGCAGCCGCAGCCGGCCGCCGCCGAACTCCCAGTCGATGTCGAAGTACGGCGCATAGCGCGACTCATGGCCGTGGGTGAGCAGATCCCACCACCACGGGTTGACGGCCGGCGTGGCGACGCCCATGTGGTTGGGCACGATGTCGACGAGCACCTTGAGCCCGCGGGCGTGTGCAGCGTCCGAGAACTCCTGCAGCGCCTCGGGGCCGCCGCGGGACGCATCCACCCGGCTGTGGTCGACGACGTCGTAGCCGTGCATCGAACCGGGCTCCGCCTCGAGCAGCGGCGAGAGGTAGACCCAGTCGGCGCCGAGGCGCTGGATGTGGTCGAGCACCTGAGCGGCGTCGCGGAGCGTGAAGTCGGGGGAGATCTGAAGGCGGTAGGTGCTCACCCGTTCATTGTCGCGGGCGAGCGGGTGCGCGCGAAGGCCTTGAAATCGCCCTCCGCCGAGATTGCTAGACAAGCAAGCAATATGATTAGACTAACTACACGTGCGGCCGTCGAAGCGGCGCACAGAAGGGAAGCGGCGGGATGGGCGTGCTCAACTATGGCGGAACCGACTACATCTTCGGCGACCGCTTGCTGGCGCACCTGCAGGTCGTGGTCACCACGAAGCTCCGCCGCCGGGAGTCGTTCGCCCTCAGCTGGATCCCTGACGGCGACGGCGGACGCGAAGCGATCTGGATCGACAACGGCGTCCCCATCCGCTTCCGCTACGACGAGTCGAGCATCGCGCCGCTCAACCGGGAATGGCTGGACGCGCTCATGGATGGCACGCACCGACCCAACGGGCTGCTCGTGATGCCCGAACCCGTGCTCGATAGGGTCGAACGCTAGGCTGTCTAGTTTCTCGTTGCCCTATCGTTGAGTCATGATGTCCGATACGCAGGAGTCGGCGCGCCACTTCTGGTACTCGGAAGAGCACGACGGCCGATCGCGAGGCCTGGCCGTGCTGGAGGCCACCCGTGCCTACGGTGCCGCAGAGTCCGCCATGCGGCGGCGCTCCGAGGGCGTGCTGCGGATGAGCGAGAACGACGTTTCCGCGATGCGCTACCTGCTCCGCGCCGCGGAGGAGGGCCGGTCCGTCGGTCCGAAGGAGCTTGCCGAGTACCTCGGGATTCAGAGCTCCTCCGTCACGGCGCTGCTCGACCGACTGGAGCGCAGCGGTCACATCCGGCGGGAGGCCAGCCCGTTCGACCGGCGCGCCCTGATCGTGGTCCCGGTGCTCCCCGAAGACGAGCTGCAGCGCGCCATCCTGGGGGACGTGCGCGATGAACTGGTCGCCGTCGCCGCGTCGCTGAGCCCCCACGATGCGCGCATCGTCGTCGACTTCCTGAGTCGGATGCGCGACGCCGTGGATCAGATCGACCCCGGCGGCGAGACGCGTGACCCGAACCTCCGGCATCGACGGCCCGGCGGCACCGCGTAAAATCGGTCCATCGACGATCAGAGTTCCGGGGGCTTCTGGTACGACAGTGCCGATCCCCACACCGTGGAGGTCCTGAACGCGCTGCGCGAGTACCGTGCGGCCGAGCAGGCCATGCGCCGCCGTACCCGCGAGTCGATGCGGATGGGCGAGAACGACCTCCGCGCCCTCCGCTTCCTGCTCAAGCGCCAGAACGAGGGCGAACCGGCGACGCCCGCCGACCTCGGCGCTGTGCTGGGCATGAAGTCGTCGTCCGTGACCGCGATGATCGATCGGCTCATGCTCGCCGGCTGGGTGAGCCGGCAGCCGCATCCACATGACCGCCGCTCGCTGGTGATCGTCGCGACGCCCGGCGCCGACGAGGAGGTGCGGCACACCCTGGATGCGATGCACCGCCGGATGCTGGCCGCCGCATCCGGGCTCGACGACGGGGAGGTCGAGGTCGTCGTCGGCTTCCTCGGCCGAATGTCCGAGGCGCTCGACGCCCTCGACCGGCAGGATGCGCGCACCTGAGCGGTTGGTGGGACGTGCCTGAGCGGGGGTAGACCCGCCCCGATGGCGGTGGGAATGTCTGTTGGGTATCGACCACCACGAAAGGGGACGTCATGGGACTCGACGACAAGATCGAGAACGCCGGCGAGAAGCTGGGCGGCAACGCCAAGGAGGCCGCCGGCAAGGCGACCGGCAACGAGCGCCTGGAGGCCGAGGGCAAGGGCGACCAGGCGAAGGCCGACGTGAAGCAGGCAGGCGAGAAGGTCAAGGACGCCTTCAAGGACTGATCTCACGACGAAGCCCCCGCACGGTATGACCGGGCGGGGGCTTCGTCGTGTCGGGGCGCGTGCGACGTCATCCGCAGTTCAGGGCGCGTTCACCTTTCGTACACCGGCGTGACGGAGTAGTTTCCGCTGCATGGGAGACCGGTCGGAGCGCGCGCGGGCCTGGCGGCTCGCCGGGATCGGCGGCGTGCTGGCCGCCTTCGCCCTGGTCGCGACGATCGCGCTGGCCGTGGCCATCCCGACGCAGGGCGAGAATCCCCGGGCTTGGGGCGTCGTGGTGTGCGGGCTCGTGACCGTCGCCGTGTGCGCCGACCTGGGCGTGCGCAACTGGCGCCTCCTCCGCCACTACCGCGGCGAGGATCTGATCCCGCGGCGTCAGGCGCGCGCGAAGGCCGCGCGGTAGCGGGTCGGGGGCACCCCGACCTCGGCGTCGAAGTGGTGCCGCAGTAGGGTCGCGCTGCCGAAGCCGCAGCGGCGGGCCACTTCGTCGATCGGGAGGTCGGTGGTCTCGAGCAGCAGCCGGGCGTGCAGGATGCGCTGAGTCGTCAGCCACTGCATCGGAGGGACGCCGGTCTCGGCCACGAACCGCCGCGAGAAGCTGCGGGTGGACATGTGCACGCGCTCGGCGAGGCTGCCGACGGTGTGGGATTCGTCGAGGCGGTCTGTCAGGTCGTCGAGGAGCTCGCTGAAGGTGTCGACATCGCAGTCGCTGACCGGCTTGTCGATGTACTGCCGCTGGCCGCCGTCGCGCTGGGGCGGGACGACCATGTTGCGCGCGATCGTGTTGGCGACCGCGCTGCCGAGCTCGCGGCGCACGAGGTGGAGGCTGGCGTCGATCCCGGCGGAGGTGCCGGCGCTCGTGATGATGCGGCCGTCGTCGACGAAGAGGACGTCCGGGTCGACGCGAGCTGCCGGGAAGCGGCGCTGCAGGGCGTCGGCGTACCGCCAGTGGGTCGTGACGTCGTGACCGTCGAGGAGGCCGGCCTCGCCGAGGGCGAACGCCCCGGAGCACACGCTGAGCAGGATCGCGCCGCGGTCGTACGCTCGGCGGAGCGCATCCAGGAACTCCACCGGGTACTCGTCGCGCACCGTCGCGGCGGGTACGGCGATCAGGTCGGCGTCGTCCATGGCCTCGAGGCCGTACGGCGCCGTGACCGTGACGCCCGTCGGGTTGACGACCGGCTTCGCGGGGTCGATCGTGCAGACGCGGAAGTCGAACGGCTCCAGTCCGGCGTAGCTGCGGTCGAGCCCGAACACCTCGCAGACGACGCCGAATTCGAACATGGCGAAGTCGTCGATGAGGGGGACCGCGACGGATCGGATCATGCCGTCAGCATAGTGGCCGTATCTTTGCGAAGATAGACCCGGAGCCATCTCGTGTCCGTATCTTTACGTTCGTAACGTAGAGGTCATGGCGAACACGACATGGACACAGGGGATGGATCACAGCTGGGTCGCGCGCCCGGCGCGGACGAACGGAGGGCAGCCCGTCCCGCGGCGGCGGTTCCTGCTCAGCGAGTGGCTGCCTGCGGCGATCCTCGCCCGGGGCGGCAGCGTGACGCGCGAGACCGATCGCGCGCTGAGCGACCTGCGCGCCGCACAGTCTGCGCGCGAGACCGGCCGCTGACCTCGCGAGATTTGCGCCAAATCTCGGTTCCGGGCTCGCGGGAACCACGATTTGGCGCAAATCGCGCAGGGAAAGGGGTTCAGCGGGAGTCGGCGCGCGCGGTCGCCGGAGGCGCGACGGACGCGCGGCGCACCAGCGCCGCGTCGAACACGACGGCCTCGTCGTCGACGCGCTCGCCGTGGATGCGTTGCAGGGCCAGCCGCGCAGCCGCAGCCCCGAGCTCGTAGATCGGCTGCTCCACCACCGTCAGCGGGGGAGTGGTGATGCCGGTCCACTCCGGATTGTCGAAGGCGATCAGCGAGACGTCGTCCGGGATCCGCAGGCCCAGCGTCCGGATCACCTGGAAGACGGTCATCGCGATGAGGCTGTCGGAGGCGATGATCGCCGTGACGCGATCGTCGGCCTCGAGCAGTTCCCTGGCCACCGCATCCACTCCGCGGCGACGCGCGTCGAGGCGGATGTTGCGCTCGGGTGACGGGATGCCCGCATCGGTCAGCGCCTCCATCACGCCGTCGACGCGGTCGGCGACGCTCGACATGGTGATGGTGTCGCCCGGCGAGTAGAGCCCGGTCGGGTGGTCGTGCGTCGAGATGAAGGCGATGCGGCGGTGGCCCTCGGCGAGCAGTTCGGCGGTCGCGCGGGCGGCCGCGGTCCGGTTGTCGACGGTGACGGAGTCGTAGCGCCCGTCCTGGTCGCGCCGGTCGAGGAGCACGAGCGGGCGGCCCGCGGCCCCGGCGTTCGCCAGGTGGGCTGTGCGCGCCGAGGATGCCGGCGCAACGATCAGCGCATCCACCTGCTTGTCGAGGAGGAGGTCGACGGCCGCTTCCTCGGCGTCCACGTCTTCGTCGGAGTTGGTGAGGATGACGTCGTAGCCGGCCTTGTTCGCGACGTCGGAGATGCCGCGCATCGCGTGCGCGAAGTACGGGTTCTCGATGTCGCCGACGACCACGCCGATCGTGTTCGAGCGGCCGGTGTTCATCGACTTGGCGAGGGCGTTCGGCCGGTAGTTGAGCTCCTCCGCCGCGGCGAGCACGCGGGACCGTACCGCCTCGCTCACCTGCCCGTAGTCGCCGAGCGCGCGGGCCGCTGTGGCCTTGGAGACCTTCGCAGCACGCGCGATGTCGGCCACCGTGACGGCGCGGCGGGACGCGGGGCGTGGGGACATCGGCGGACCCTTCCTGATCTCGTCTCCCGTGTTGACGAACCCGGGAAACGTGTTGTAGCGTCCCAGAAAACCAACTGAGACCGGTCTCAGCGTAATCGCCAGAGACCGGTCTCAGCAACCAGGAGATCACCGAGGATCGCACGTCCCTCCTCGCAGTCCCCGCCCCCACACGATTGGACCCCGCAGTGAAACGACGCACACTCCTCCGGCCGGCGGCGCTGCTGGCCGCCGCGGCCTCCGCCGCACTGGTCCTCGCCGCCTGCAGCGCCGGCGGCGCCTCGGGCGCAGCCACCAAGGACAACCCGTACGGCCTCATCGAGGCGGGCACCGTCCGCGTGGCCAGCCTCGGCGACTCGAAGCCCTACACGTTCACCGACGCGAGCGGGAACTTCACCGGCTTCGACGTGGAACTGTTCACCGACGTGGCGAAGCGCGCCCACATCGGCAAGCCGGTGTTCACCGGCCAGGACTTCTCCGGCCTCCTGTCCGCCGTCGCGAACCACCAGTTCGACGTCGGCGTCGCCGCCATCGGCATCACCGACGAGCGCAAGAAGACGGTCGACTTCTCCGACGGCTACCTCGCCGGCTACCTGACCGTTCTCACCACGAAGACCAGCGGCATCGACTCCAAGGCCGACCTGGCGGGCAAGCGCCTCGGCGTCGTGCAGGGCACTCTGCAGGAGGCGTACGCCGTCAAGAACTTCCCCAAGGCGAGCCTCGTCCGCTTCCCGGACAACAACGCGGCCGTCTCCGCCCTCAACAGCGGCTCGGTGGATGCGCACTTCCTCGACTACGAGGCGGCCAAGAGCTACGTCGCGCAGTACCCCGCCCTCAAGGACGCGGACGACATCCCCTCGTTCGACGCCCCCGCCGGCTTCGCCATCGCCAAGGGCAACCCGGCCCTCAAGAACGCCCTGAACAAGGCGCTCCACGAGGCGATGGAGGACGGCACCTGGAAGAAGCTCTACCAGAAGTGGTTCCCGGGCTCGCCGATGCCCGAGCAGTACCTGCCCAAGGCGGAGCAGACCTCGACCCCGACGCCGTCCAAGTAGGACGGCACCCGCAGGGAGATCCCCATGGACTGGCTCACCACCATCACGCACACCTTCTTCGACATCCCGTCGATGCTGCAGGTCTTCCCGCAGCTGCTGGGCGTCGGACTCGTCAACACGCTGATCATCTCGATCGCGGCGACCGTCATCGGCGTCGTGCTCGGCATGGTGGTCGCCGTCATGGGGATCTCCACCTCCCGCTGGCTGCGCATCCCCGCCCGTGTCTACACGGACATCTTCCGCGGCCTGCCGGCGATCCTCACCATCCTGCTCATCGGCCAGGGCTTCGCGCGGTTCTCGCAGTCGGTCTTCGGGCCGTCGCCGTACCCGCTGGGCATCCTGGCGCTGTCCCTCATCGCGGCGGCGTACATCGGCGAGATCTTCCGCGCCGGCATCCAGAGCGTCGACAGGGGCCAGCTGGAGGCGTGCCTCGCGCTCGGCCTCAGCTACGCCAAGGCGATGGCGCTGGTCGTCGTGCCGCAGGGCGTCCGCCGGGTGCTCCCCGCGCTGGTCAACCAGTTCATCGCCATCGTGAAGGACTCGAGCCTCGTGTACTTCCTCGGCCTGCTGGTCGGCGAGCGCGAGCTGTTCCGCGTCGGGCAGGATGCGGCGGTGCTCACGGGGAACCTGTCGCCGCTGGTCCTGGCCGGCCTGTTCTACCTGGTCATCACGGTGCCGCTGACCCACCTCGTCAACTACTTCGACAACCGGTTCCGCACCGGTCGCCGCAAGCCGGCGCCGCCGAAGAGCGGACTGGACGAGCTGGACGAGGTCCAGCCGCCCGCGCCGATCACCCTCGGGAGCAACACATGACGTACACCTCGCCCCTGCCCGCCCAGGCGGTCCCGGAGTTCACCAGCTCCTCGCTCGACCTGGTCGACCTGACGATGGCCTACGGCGACATCGACGTGCTCCGCGGCGTGTCGATCTCGGTCCCGGCCGGCACCACGACCTGCATCATCGGGCCGTCGGGCTCCGGCAAGTCGACCATGCTGCGCGGCATCAACCGCCTGCACGAGCCGAAGAGCGGCGATGTGCGCCTCGACGGCCAGAGCATCCTGGGCACCAAGCCGGATGTCCTCCGTCGCCGGATCGGCCTCGTCTTCCAGCACTTCAACCTGTTCCCGGACCACACCGCGCTCGAGAACGTCATGCTCGCACTGCGCAGCGTGAAGAGGATGTCGAAGGCGGAGGCCCGCCGGATCGCCGAGGAGCGCCTCACCGAGGTGGGCCTCGGCGAGCGGATGGACCACCGCCCGCGCGACCTCTCCGGCGGTCAGCAGCAGCGCGTGGCGATCGCCCGCGCGCTGGCGATGGAGCCGGAGGTCATGCTCTTCGACGAGGTCACCAGCGCGCTCGACCCCGAGCTCGTGAAGGGTGTGCTCAACCTCATGGCCGATCTGGGCCGCCGCGGCATGACCATGGTCGTGGTCACCCACGAGATGAACTTCGCCCGCAAGGTGGCCGACCAGGTCGTCTTCATGGACGAGGGCAAGGTGGTCGAAGCCGGGCGCCCGGAGGACCTGTTCGACCGCCCGCAGAGCCCGCGGCTGCAGCGCTTCCTGTCGGAGGTGCTGTGAGCGGCGCGGCCGGTGCGCCGCTCCGCGTCGGCCTGATCGGGTACGGCGTCGCGGGGAGCGTGTTCCATGCGCCGTTCCTCGCGGCGGATCCCGCGTTCGAGCTGGCCGCGGTCGTCACGTCGCAGGCCGACCGGCTGGCGGCCGACCATCCGTCCGCTGTCGCGGTGCCGGATCTGGATGCGCTGCTCGCGCATCCCGGGCTCGATGTGGTCGTCGTCGCCTCGCCGACACCGTTGCACGTCGCCCACGCGACGGCGGCGGTCTCCGCAGGTATCGCCACGGTCGTCGACAAGCCGTTCGCGCCCGACGCCGCGTCCGGCCGTGCCCTGATCGAGCAGGCCTCAGCTGCCGGCGTCCCGTTCACGGTCTTCCAGAACCGGCGCTGGGACGGCGACTTCCTCACCCTCCGCCGCCTGATCCGCGAGGGCGCGCTGGGCGACATCCGTCGCTTCGAGTCGCGATTCGAATGGTGGAAGCCGGCGTCCGACGACTCCTGGAAGTCCACCACCGGTCCGGGGGAGGGCGGCGGCATCCTGTTCGACCTCGGCGCGCACCTGATCGACCAGGCTCTGCTCCTGTTCGGCCCCGCGGAGCTCGCCCATGCGGAGGTCCGCAACCGCCGCGGCGGCGCGGCCGACGACGACGTGTTCGTCGTCCTGGAGCACGGGTCGGGCACGACGAGCCACCTCTGGATGAGCGCCGTCGCCCCGATCGCCGGCCCGCGGTTCCGCGCGCTCGGCTCCCGCTCCGGCTTCGTCTCCTGGGGACTGGACCCGCAGGAGCCGCAGCTCGCCGGCGGGATGCGCCCGGGCGACCCGCGGCTCGGCCAGGCCGACGCCCCGGCCCGGCTGGGCACCGACGCGCACCCCGACGAGGTGCCGCTCGCGCCCGGCGACTACGCCGGCTTCTACCGACAACTCGCCGCCGCCCTCCGCGACGGCGCACCCCTTCCGGTCGACCCGCGGGACAGCCTCGCTGTCCTCGATCTCATCGACACCATCCACACGCAGAACCGAAAGTGAGCACCATGACCGCACCATCCACCCGTTCCCGCGTCGTCGTCATCGGCGGCGGCGTGCTCGGCGTCTCGACCGCCACCCAGCTGGTCCGCCAGGGCGCCGAGGTGACCCTGCTCACCGAGGGCGAGCTCGCCAGCGGCGCGAGCGGCCGTTCGCTGTCGTGGCTGAACACCGCCGGCGTCCGGTCACCGGAGTACCACGCGCTGCGCCAGCTGGGCATCGACCGCTACCGCACCCTCGCCGCGCGTGAGGACGTGTCGGCGTTCCTCCGCTTCGACGGCGGCCTGACCTGGGCCCCGGAGGGCGAGAGCTACCGCCCGATCATCGAGCACGAGCGCGCCATCGGCTACGACGCGCAGTGGGTCGACGCGTCTGAGATCGCGTCGGTCACGCCGGGCGTCGACCCGGCCGCGGTCGCGTCCGAGGGCGCGATCTTCAACCCGGGCGAGGGATGGGTGGATCTGCCGTCGCTCATCCAGCACCTGGCCGCGGAGTTCACCGCGCGCGGCGGTTCGCTCATCACCGGTGCCGGCCACGTGGAGGTCGTGGTCGAGGACGGCCGTGCGGTCGGCGCCGTCGCCGCCGACGGCCGCCGTTTCGACGCCGACGCCGTGCTGCTCGCGACCGGTCCCGGTGTCCCGGCGCAGGTCGCCGAGCACGGCATCCGCATCGAGGACGGCAGCCCCGCCGCGCTGCTGGTCTGGACCAAGCCGGTCGAGACGGAGCTGACGGCGGTGCTGAACACCCCGGACGTCGCCGTCCGCCCGACCCCGACCGGCGCTCTCGCGCTCGACTCCGCCTGGTCGGAGGAGTCGCTGGTCGTCGGCGACGACGGCTCGATCACCGTCCCGGACGGCATCGTCGACCGCCTGCTCGTGGAGGCGTCCCGCGTCCTCGCCGGCAACCCGGCGCTCGAGCTGGACGGCTTCGGCATCGGCGGCAAGCCCATCCCGGGCGACGGCGAGCCGGTCCTGGGTGAGCTGGAGCAGGTCTCCGGCTACTTCGTCGCCTTCACGCACAGCGGCGCCACGCTGGGCCTCATCGCCGGCGAGCTGCTCGCCCGCGAGATCCTCACCGGCGCGAAGTCGCCGCTGCTGGCGTCGTTCCGCCCGGCGCGGTTCTCGGCCGCACTGGTGTGAGACGTGCGGAGGGGGCAGGTGGGATGGCCCCCTCCGCATGCGGTCTTGCTCACCCCTGCTCGGCGAGAAATCGCTCCCGTTCACGCTGGTGATGGAACCGCATCTCCTCGTCTTCCTCCGCGAAGCGAGCCAAGACGCGACCCGCTTCCCAGACGTTCTCATCGACGCGGTCTGCGACCGCTTGCAGCTCGGCTCGGAACCCCGGCGCGTCCGCGAATCCTTCGGAGTTTGCGAGCAGGCTGAAGTCCTCTTGAAGTCGTGTTATCTGCCAGCGGTAGTGGGCGACGCACTCCTCGGCGAGCTCCATCCGCTGCCGAGCGTCGGCCGACTCCCTGTCCTGGGCGTCCTCGAGCTCGCGGAGGGATCGGTAGTCGGTCATGTGATGCTGCTCACTCCCTGGACGTAGTCGAGGTCCTTGGTGATGGTGTCGAGACCCTTCGTCACCGCTCCTGCGACGGCACCGGATAGAACACCGTTCGTCATTCGGGCGCCGGTCAGGCTGAGCGCCAGCTCCACCGTCAGGGCTTCGACTCGCACCCAGGCGCCGGACCGGACCAGGGCGTTGTGACCATGCACCATCGGCGGGAGGGCCGCGTGAAGAAGCCCGACGGCTGCGTTGTGAAGGAGCGAGTCGATCGCCGCCCTCGCGGCTTCGGCCGTGTGTTCGAAGCCCTTCTCGATGTTGGCGATGGCATCGGCCAGGTTGCCGGAATTCTGGCCTGTGTTATGCGAGGTGCAACTCACCTGTTTTCCTCTCGCCTAGTGCCCGGCAAAGGTCGACGCCCACTGGGCGTCTTGTCTGACGGCGTGGTCCACCGCCTGGCCGATCCCCGCGGTCAGCTTCCTCACGGCCTCCTGGTGCGCATCGATACGACGGTTCACCGCTGCGCCCGCGTCTTCGTGGATGTTGTCCTCGACGCGCAGGCGCTGCACGGTGACGCACTCCTCGATGTCCGCCCAGGTCACGAAGGGGATGCCGGAGACTGTGCGCGTCGCATTGTCCAGCCCTTCTCGCATCTCCGGAATCAGGCTGTTGTTGACGTCTTTCACTCCGCTGAGCAGACCGGATGTGCCCGCGATGCGCGCCGCCAGGGCGGTAGCGGCCAGAGTGTCCATGGCGACCAATGCGGCCGAGACGCCCTGTGCGACGGAGCGTCCGACACCGGGCAGGTGGAGTACGCCCAGGGTGCCGGCCAGCGTCACCGCCAGCGGTTCCCGATACAGCGACGGAACGGCGTCGAGAAGGTTCCGCGTGATCTCGAGCATGCTCCGGCCCTTCACTCCAGCACCCTTGATGGAGCCATCCTCATTGAAGTCGAAACCCGTCGAGACGTTGTGGTAGTCGAAGGCGCCCCGGCCGGGCTTGTCGCGCACATAGCGGGCCGCCCCGGTGCCGTTTCCATACGAGTTCCCGATCGCGTCCCACTCGTTCAGGTAGTTCACGAACGGGTTCTTGCCTTCGGCGATCATCTGTGTGATCCACGCCTGCGCCTCGGGGGAGAGCATGTCCCATGGGTCCGGGCCGTTGAACGACGTCGCGGGCAGATGCA
The DNA here is from genome assembly GCA_023386675.1 of Actinomycetes bacterium. Lineage (GTDB taxonomy): Bacteria > Actinomycetota > Actinomycetes > Actinomycetales > Microbacteriaceae > Leifsonia. The sequence continues at coordinate 2,705 of JAEWJG010000125.1, read as the reverse complement.
GTTCTCCGCCGGCGTACATCGCCAGAAATCCACCCAGAGAGTGCCCGACCAATGTGAGATCCGCGTGCGGATACTTCGCGCGAACCTTCTCCGCGTACGCCTTCGCCTGCTCGGCCTGAGCTGCGGCCGTCTGCCCACCGATCACCAGCTGGACATCGGTGTTGACGTCGGAGTGGTCGCCGGGGTTCGTGCCCGCGAGCGTGACGAACACGTGGGAGAGGTCCGGATCGCCGGTCGGCAGGAGAGGTGCGACGGCCGCTCCCTGGAACCCGGAGACGGGATCGGAGATCGGGGCGGGATCGCCGAGGAAAACATACTTCGGGTTTTTAGGCGGGATTTTGCTTCCCGCTTTCAACGGAGCATGTTCGCTCCATTGGGGATCGAGCTCGTATGCCGCTTGTGCGATGTCCCCAAGATCCTTGTCCGTCGTCACTCGACCAGCTCCTTCGAGCCGTCGCTGTAGATGACGGTGACGGCTGCGGGGCTCGGACCCGGTGGAAGCGTGGGCAGACCGTCGCCGAGGGAGAGTGAGGTACCCAAAACCTCGTCGTAGGCCTTTCCCGCAATAGTGACCACGGCGTACGCGGACCAGTTGCCACTGCCCTTGACGCTTCCCTCTGCCATGAATCTGATGGATTCGAGTTCTGGGTGCGGATAGTCCTTGATGAACTCCGTCGCGACCTTCTTCTGGTTCGCGAGGTTCTCTTCCGTCGAGAGCTGCGGTTGAGTCAAGATCCCTCCCAGAGGCGAACACGCTGTGGTTCCAAATACCAAACCGGCCACGACGAGGATGGCGAAGATGTGTCTCAGCGTCGACCTCATCGGTGTCATGACTGAAGCGTACTGATGTACGTATTTAAATGCCAGTTACCCTCTATCGTCGCCCAACTACACTCGGAACGTGGATGACATCGAGGCGGCCGGGTTCCTGTTCGATATGGACGGCACGCTCGTCGACTCCACCGCCGTCGTCGAGCACGTCTGGACGGGGTTCTGCCGCAGGCACGGGCTCGATCCGGTCGAGCTGCTCGCTTTCGCGCACGGGCGGCAGGCCGTCGACACGATCGCGCACTTCCTGCCGCAGCTGAGCGCTGCCGAGCGGGCGGAGCTCGCCGCCGGCCTCGTGGCCGAGGAGCTGACCCGCACCGACGGGATCGTCGAGATCCCGGGGGCCGCCGCCTTCCTCACCCGGCTTGCGGCCGACGGGGCAGCGGTCGCCGTCGTCACCAGTGCGCCCCGCGACCTCGCCGTGACGCGGATGCGCGCAGCGGGCGTCCCCGTCCCGCCGGTGCTCGTCGCGGCCGAAGATGTCGAGCGCGGCAAGCCCGACCCGCAGGGGTACCAGCTCGCCGCCGAGCGGCTCGGCGTCCCGATCGCGGGGTGCGTCGTGTTCGAGGACGCGGAGGCCGGGCTGACCGCGGCCGTCGCCTCGGGCGCCCGCGTGGTCGTCGTCGGCGGGCACGAGTCCGCCGTCACCACTGGCCTGCCGCGGCTCCGCGACTACTCCGATCTGACGGTGGCCTTCACTCCCTGATCGCTGCATTGTGCCGACCCGGCCCGGGCGCGCATGATCGCACCATGGGCACGAAGAGCGCGCCCCGCCGGCTGCCGCGGCGCCCCGCGTCCGGCCTTGCGGAGCGCTGGACCACGGTCGACGGCATCGACGTCTTCTACCGGGAGTCGGCGAGTCCGCCCGACGCTCCCGCGATGATGCACGTCCACGGCTTCGGGCTCTCCGGACGGTACCTGCTGCCCACGGCCGAGCGGCTGTCCGACGACTTCCACACGCTCGTCCCCGACCTGCCCGGGTTCGGGCGCAGCGGCCGGGCGTCGAACGGGCTCGACATACCCGACCTCGCGCACGCGGCCGCGCGGTTCCTCGACGACCGGGGGATCGAGCACGTCACGCTGGTCGGCAACTCGATGGGATGCCCGGTGATCCTCGAGTTCGCCCACCACTATCCCGAACGGCTGGACCGCGCCATCCTCGTCTCACCCGCCGGTGGCGTGCACAACCAGCCGCTGCGGCGCGCGGTCGCCCAGCTGTCGCGCGACGGTGTCCGGGAGCCGCCCCGGATGGTGAGCGTCGCCGCGCCGGACTACCTGCGGTTCGGCGTCCCGAGCACCATGAAGATGTTCCGCGCACTCACGCAGTACCCGTCGCTCGCGCGACTGCTGGACCTGCGCATCCCGACCCTCGTGGTCGTCGGCGACCGTGACCCGCTGATGCCGCACCACCAGCGGGTGCGCGAGATCGCGGAGAAGACCGACAACCACGTGCTGGTGGTGGCGATCGAGGATGCCGCCCACGCGATCAACTTCAGCCACCCGGGCGAGCTGGCACACGCGATCCGGCTGTTCATGGCCGACCAGCCGATCGTCGACGACCCGAACTCGCCCGGCCATGCCCGGCTGTGGGAGGTGCACCGCAGCCCGCACCTGCCGCCGACGACCTAGAACCGGTCAGCGGCCGCAGATCGTGCGGCGCACCCAGGCGTCCGCGTCCGCGGTGGCGAGCTCGCCCGAGCGGATCAGCCGCACGAAGTCGAGCGCGTGGTCGGTGAGCCGTCCGTCCGCGGTGTCCGGCGCGTCCCGGCCGACGTGGATGCTCAGCCAGCGCGTGAGACGCGGGCCGACGCGCGCGGCGACGGCGACGATCCCGGCGAAGTGCCGGGCCTGGCCCTCGGTGCCGTCGTCGACGTGGC
>JAEWJG010000086.1 GCA_023386675.1 Actinomycetes bacterium | reverse complement strand
GACCTGCTGCCGCACGCTCACCTGCGTGATCGAGTAGACGATCTGACCGAACTCGCCCGCGGCGATCCCGAGCACGATCAGCAGCGTCCACCATCCCGGCTGGGCGAAGGCGCCGAGAAGCGAGAGGGGCGCCGTCACCGCGAGCGACAGCCAGACGATCCGCACCGACCCGACGGCCCGCGACAGCCGGGTCGTGAACGCCGCCCCCACCATCACGGTCACCGACCCCGCCGCGATGACGACGCCGATCAGCGCCGGCGACAGGCCGAGGGTGCGGGACAGGAACACCATGTTGACGGCGGACGCGATCGCGAACGAGAAGTTGCTCAGCGCGCTGGCGAGTGCGGTCGCCCGCAGCACGCGCGAGCGCAGCACGAAGGCCAGGCCCTCGGCGATCTCCGTCCGCATCCGACGGGCCCCGTGGTCGGAGCGCGCCGGTGCCTCCTCCCGCGCCCGGATGCCGATCAGGCACACCGCCGACACGGCGAACGTCCCCGCCTGCACGAGCAGCACCGCCGCAGCCCCGAGCAGGGACACCAGGATGCCGCCCAGCGCCGGACCGGCGACCTGGCCGGACGCGCGCACGAACTCGAGCGACGAGTTGCCGGCGAGCACCCTGTCCCGCCCGATCACGGCGGGCAGGTAGCTGCGGTAGCCGATGTCGAAGAACACCCGGGCGACTCCCGTCAGCAGCGAGACCACCAGCAGCTGCCACATCGACAGCACGCCGAGCAGCGCAGCGAGAGGGATGGTCGCCAGCAACAGCGCACGGACGATGTCGCTCGCGACGAGGACCGGCCGTCGCCGCACGCGATCCACCCAGGCGCCGGCCGGCAGCCCGAGCACTGCGAACGCGATGGTGGATGCTGCGCCCAGCATCCCGACCTCGAACGGGGTCGCGTGCAGGGTCACCACCGCCAGCAGCGGCAGCGCCACGCCCGCGATCTGGGTGCCCAGCTGGCTGGTGGTCTGGCCGGCCAGCAGCAGCCGGAAGTCGCGGGACGCGAACAGGGAAGGGGAGGGAGAAGAGGTCACGACGTGGGCCTTTCGAATCCGGAACAGGTGGTCCTCCCACCCGCCGGCTCGATCGGAAAATCGTCGCTAGGGGGGTTAAACGTTACCGGGCGCGGGGACCGGAGTCCAGCCGCGCCCGGTGAAGGGATGACGTTCAGCCCTTGCGGCCCTGCGTCGCCACGCCCTCGATGAAGTACCGCTGACCGAAGCCGAACAGCAGCAGCATCGGCAGCGTCACGATCAGGGCGGCCACCATCACGAACTGGTAGTCGCCGTGCCCGCCGTTGGTCGGGCTGAACGTGGTCATCGCGTACGAGATGCCGAGCGGCACCGTGAAGCCGTCGACGCCTCCCGCGTTCAGGTAGATCAGCGCCGCCTGCAGGTTGTTCCAGCTGGCCTGGAACTCGAACAGGAAGATGATGATGAACGACGGGATGCTGAGCGGCATCGCGATGCGGGTGAACAGCTTCCAGTAGCTCGCGCCGTCCAGCCGGGCGGCCTCGAACAGCTCACGCGGAAGTCCCATGAAGAACTGCCGCTGCAGGAAGATGTAGAACGCCGAGCCGAACAGGTTCATGCCGAACAGCGGGATCCACGTGCCGATCAGGCCGAGGTTCTTCCAGATGAGGTACTGCGGCACCATCGTGACGGCGCCGGGCAGCATCATGGTCGCGAGCACCAGCCCGAACAGCAGCGTCCGCCCCGGGAACTTGAAGTACGCGAATCCGAAGGCGACGATCGAGCTCGAGATCGCGACCAGACCCGCGGCGAGGATCGCGATGATGACGCTGTTGCCGATCCACGACAGCAGCGGCAGCTGGTTCCACACCTCGACGTAGTTCTGCGGCGTGAAGGTCTTGGGCCACAGCGAGTTGTCGAACACCTCCTGCCGCGGCTTGAGGCTCGCTGCCAGCAGCCAGGCGAAGGGATACAGGAACAGCAGCGCGAAACCGATCGCGACGATCCACAGCAGGGTCTTGCCGACGATCGACTTCGGCTTGTACCAGCGGTCGCCGACCGGCTTCTCGCGCCTGTCGGAGGTCTTGCCGCCTTCGAGCTGCGCGGCCTCGAGCTCGGAGGCGAGCGGGGCCAGGGCCGCGGCCGCGTTGGACTGCGTCGTGGACGACATCACTTGTCTCCTTCGTAGTAGACGAGGCGGTTGCTGACCTTCACCTGCACCAGGGTGATCAGCAGGATGATGATGAACAACAGCCACGCCATCGCGGCGGCGAAGCCGAAGTTGAACTGCCGGAACGCCTGCTGGAACAGGTACACGCCGTAGAACAGCGACGAGTCGGGCGAGGCGTTCGTCTGATCTCGCCAGAACAGCAGATACGCCTGGTCGAACACCTGCAGGGCTGCGATCGTCAGCACGACGACGTTGAAGAAGATCGCGGGCGAGATCATCGGGATGGTGATGGTGAAGAACTTGCGGATGGGGCCCGCGCCGTCCAGCGACGCCACCTCGTAGAGGTCCTGCGGAACGTTCTTGAGAGCCGCGAGGAAGATCACCATCGTGCCGCTGACGCCCCACAGGGTCATGAGCACGATCGACGGCTTCACCCAGTTGGGGTCGATCAGCCACTGCGGGCCCTCGATCCCGAACAGCGCGAGGAAGCGGTTGATCGCGCCCGTGTTGCCGTTGAGCAGCAGCAGGAAGATGGACGCGGTCGCGACGGCCGGTGTCATCTTCGGAAGGTAGTAGAGGGTGCGGAACACGCCCGCTCCGCGGCCGACCCAGTTGAGCAGCAGGGCCAGGAGCAGCGCGAAGATGATCTCGAGCGGCACCGCCATCACCGCGTAGAAGAGGGTGTTCCCCAGCGACAGTGCGACCTTGGGGTCGTTGAACAGCTCGGCGTAGTTGTCCGCTCCCGCCGGGGTGGCACTGTTCGTCGCGAGGTTGTAGTTGCTGAACGAGATGAAGAGGCTGTACAGCATCGCGCCGAGCGTGAAGACGAGGAAGCCGATGATCCACGGGCTGATGAAGAGATAGCCCGCGATCGCCTCGCGCTTGTTGTACTTCTTGGCCCGCGTCTTCTCCGGCTTGCGGTCACCCGTCCGGGTCTTGCTGCGCGACGCGTCGGCGACGACGGCCATCATCGGCCTCCCCGTGTCGCGTCATCGAGCTCGGTGATCCTCATCGCCACCCTTTCGATCCGTCCCCCGCCGTCCTTGGCGTGGTGTGGCATCGTTACCACATAGCAGCGACTATAGGTCCTCGCCAGCGCCGGTTGCAACCGCGCCCAGGGCTTTCGCGGGCGCGACACCGCTCGCTGCGCGGACCGGTCGCTGTGTGGGGACGTGCCGGCGGGGGTCTGCCAGTTGCGGCGCACGGTACACCCGGACGGGGGCCCCGTCACCGGGCGTCCGAGGCGCCGGGAGGGGACCGCGACCGTTATGGTGGACTTCGCCGGGCGTCCGGCGCTCCGGCGCCCGGGGGAGAGGTGCGATGAGCGAGAACGATGCGGCGGGGGCTCCACGTCGCGCGACGTTGAAGGACGTCGCCCTGGCGGCGGGGGTGTCGCAGTCGACGACCTCCCGCGCCCTGAGCGGTGAGGGATACGTCGCAGCCGGCGTGAGGGAGCGCGTGCTCGCGGCCGCCGACTCCCTCGGCTATGTGCCGCACGCGATGGCCCGCAGCCTTCGCAAGCAGGACAGCCGCACGATCGGCGTGCTGGTCTCCGACCTCCGCAACGCCTTCTACGCGGATCTCGCCGCCGGCATCGCCGCGCGCGCCCGCCGCGAGGGCTACACGATGATGCTCGTCGACGATCAGGGCTCGACCGAGGCGGAGATGGATGCGGCCCGTGCCTTCGTCGCCACCCGCGTCGCCGGCGTGATCGTCACCCCGCTCTCGGGCGATGTCTCCGACTACCTGGTGCGCCAGCACATCCCCGTCATCGAGGCCGACCGCCAGTTCTCGGCGGGCCGCTGCGACGCGGTCATCATCGACAACTCGGGCGTGGCCAAGCGGATGACCGACCACCTCATCGACCTCGGCCACCGCCGCATCGCCCTCTTCATCGATGAGACGACGTGGACCACCGGCGGCGAGCGCGCCGCGGGATACCGCAGCTCGCTGGAGGGCTCCGGCATCGCGGCGGACCCGTCGCTGGTGATCTCGACCGGCTGGGACGCGGACGGCGCCCGCAAGTCGGCCATCGACATCCTGGCCCGCCGCGACCACCCGACCGCGATCTTCGCCGCCAACAACCTGCTCGCCGAGGGCGTGTGGCGCGCCACCAACGACCTCGGGCTGCGCATCCCCGAGGACGTCAGCGTGGTGTCGTTCGACGACTCCGAGTGGATGAGCATGGTCAGCCCCGGCATCACGGCCGTGGCGCAGGATGCGGTGTCGCTGGGCGAGACCGCGCTGGACCGCCTCCTGGAGCGCCTGAAGAACCCCGGCGCGGAGCCGCAGACCACGGTCCTGGAGGCGCAGGTCCTCCCGCGCGGCTCGACCGCCGCCCCCCGCGCCCTCTAGCCGACCTCACCCCCCCCGGGCCGCCTAGCGCGCTCCCACCGAGCAACTGGCGGACCACGAGTGGAAACGATCCCATATCTCGGGCAGGATGGGATCATGCGAGAGGCGACGCTCGCCGTCGCGATCGACGGCGGCAACTCCAAGACGGAGGTCGTGCTGCTCGACCGCGCCTCCGCCGGGCTCCCCGAGCGGACGCGGATGATCGGCCCCGGCAGCGGTGGCGGGCCGGATGCCGTCGCCGGCGTCGTGGCTGCGCTGCTGGAGGAAGCCGGCATCGACCGCGCCGAGGTCGGCGACGTGTCGGCTGCGGTGGCCGGGCTCGACTTCCCTGGCGACGAGGTCGCGTACGCGGCCGCCCTGTCCGCGGCCTTCCCGAACGCCGCCGTCGAGGCGGTGGGCGATGTGGTCGCGGTGCTGGACGCCGGCGGCGGCCTCGGTGACGCGCTGGCGATCGTCTGCGGCGCCGGGCTCAACGCCGTCG
>JAEWJG010000047.1 GCA_023386675.1 Actinomycetes bacterium | reverse complement strand
GCCGTGCACTCTGTGCGGACTCGACGGTGGAGGGCCGCGGGGCGAGAGGGGCGGGTCAGCGCAGGTCGTGGTCTTCGAACACGAGCGACGTCTTGGTGTCGCGCACCGACGGGATGCTGGTCAGCTCCTCCAGGACCACTCGCCGCAGGTCCTCGTTGTCGCGGGCGCGCACGAGCAGGATGACGTCGAAGTCGCCGCCGACCAGCGCGAAGTGCTCCACCTCCGGGATGCCCCGCAGCCGGTCGCGCAGGTCGTGCCAGTCCGCCTGCTCCACCCGCAGCGTCACGTACGCCGACGAGGCGCGTCCGGAGCGGGCCGGGTCGACCTTCGCGGTGAAGCCGGTGATCACACCGTCGGACACCAGCCGCGAGACCCGCGAATAGGCGTTCGCCCGCGAGACGTGCGCCGCCTCCGCCACCGCGGTGATGGAGGCGCGGCCGTCGGCGCGCAGAGCGTCCAGGATGCGTACGTCGATGTCGTCCATGGTGCTGGACAGTCTGGCAGCGAAAGCGCGCGAGCGCATCCATTCGTCTCCACTCGCGGCGATCCGTAGCGCTGGACGTCCGGCGAAGTCATCCTGGGGAGGAGCGACGTCTTTCGAAGGAGAACAGATGCACGCGGACGATCTGCTGCCCGGCGACACCCCGCTGCGGCTCATCGACCAGGACGGCCGTCACCACCCCGACGACCGGCACCCGATCCCGTCCACCGCCACCCTGCTCGACGGGTACCGGCGGCTGGTGCTCGCGCGCCGGCTCAACGACCAGGCGGACGCGCTGGTGCGCCAGGGCAAGCTGGCGGTCTACCCGTCCTCGCACGGCCAGGAGGCCTGCGAGGTCGCCGCCGCCATGGTGCTGGAGGAGCAGGACTGGCTGTTCCCGACCTACCGCGACACCGTCGCCGTCATCGAGCGAGGCGTCGACCCGTTCGAGGCGTTCGTGCTGCTGCGCGGTGACTGGCATTCGGGATACGACCCGCGCGTGCACCATGTCGCACCGCAGTCCACCCCGCTCGCCACGCAGCTGCTGCACGCGGTCGGCTTCGCACACGCCGCCCGGATGCGCGGCGAGGACACCGTCGTCCTCGCGCTGTGCGGCGACGGCGCCACCAGCGAGGGCGACTTCCACGAAGCACTCAACTTCGCCGCGGTGTTCCACCTGCCGGTCGTCTTCCTCGTGCAGAACAACGGCTACGCCATCTCGGTGCCGCTCAGCCGGCAGACCGCGGCGCCGAGTATCGCGCACAAGGGCGTCGGCTACGGGATGCGCGGACGCCTCGTCGACGGCAACGACCTCGCCGCGCTGCTCGCGGTGCTCGGCGAGGCCGTGGCCGAGGCGCGCGACGGCGGCGGCCCGACCCTGGTGGAGGCGCTCACCTACCGGATGAAGTCGCACACCAACGCGGACGACGCGACCCGGTACCGTGCCCCCGACGAGGTGGAGCCGTGGGTCGCCCGCGACCCGCTGCTGCGGCTGCGCATCTGGCTGACGGCCGAGGGCGCGCTGGACGAGGGCGATGACGCCGAGGCCCACGCTCACGCCGAGCGGATCGCCGTCGAACTGCGCACCGCCGTGATGGCGGATGCCGAACCGAACCCCGAGGAGCTGTTCGCCCACGTGTACGCCACCCCCACCCCGCAGCTGCGGGAGCAGGCGGCGCAGCTCGCGGACGAGCTCGCCGCCGCATCCACGCCCGCCGCAGTCACGCCCGCCACATCCACCGCCGAGGAGGCCGCCCGATGACGCTCATGCACGACGCCCCCGCCTCTCCGGACGCCACGGACGCGCCCGTCACCATGACCATGGCGCAGGCGCTCAATCGCGCGCTTGCGGACGCGATGGCCACCGATCCGTCCGTCCTCGTCTTCGGCGAGGACGTCGGAACGCTCGGTGGCGTCTTCCGCATCACCGACGGCCTGACCGCCCGCTTCGGCGAGGGCCGCTGTTTCGACACGCCGCTCGCCGAGTCCGGCATCGTCGGGACCGCGGTCGGCATGGCCATGAATGGGATGCGCCCGGTCGTCGAGATGCAGTTCGACGCGTTCGCATATCCCGCCTTCGAGCAGGTCGTCGACCACGTGGCGAAGATGGGCAACCGCACGCGCGGCGCCATCCGCCTGCCCATGGTCATCCGCATCCCCTACGCGGGCGGGATCGGCGGGGTGGAGCACCACTCCGACTCATCCGAGGCGTACTACGTGCACACGCCGGGCCTCACCGTGGTGTCGCCTGCGACCTCGCAGGACGCGTACGGGCTGCTGCGCGCGGCGATCGCGCATCCCGACCCCGTCGTGTTCCTGGAGCCGAAGAAGCTGTACTGGTCGACCGGCGACGTGGACGTCCAAGCGCCGCTGCCCGAGCTCGGGCGCGCCCGCATCGCGCGCCAGGGCACGGACGCGACGCTGATCGCCTACGGCCCGTCGGTGCCGGTCGCGCTCGCCGCGGCCGAGGCCGCCGCCGAGGACGGCCGGAGCCTCGGTGTGATCGACCTCCGCTCACTGGTGCCGTTCGACGACGAGACGGTATGTGACGCGGTCCGGGCCACCGGGCGCGCGGTGGTCATCGCCGAGGCGCCCGGCTTCGCCAGCATGGCGGCGGAGATCGCAGCGCGCGTCTCCGAACGCTGCTTCCACCACCTGCTCGCGCCGGTCCGCCGGGTGACCGGCTTCGACACCCCGTTCGCGCCGCCGAAGCTCGAGAAGTTCTACCTGCCGGATGTGGACCGGGTGCTGGACGCGGTGGATGCCCTGCAGTGGGAGGACGCATGAGCAACCGGGTGTTCACCCTCCCGGACCTGGGAGAGGGTCTGACCGACGCGGAGCTGGTGCGCTGGCTCGTCGCCGTCGGGGACACGGTCGCGACCGATCAGCCCATCGCGGAGGTGGAGACGGCGAAGTCCGTCGTCGAGGTGCCGTCGCCGTACGCCGGGACCGTCGCGGCGCTGCATGGGGACGAGGGCGAGACCATCCTCGTCGGGGCACCGCTGATCGAGGTGGAGGAGGGCGCGGCCGCGGAGCCTTCCGAGCCCGTCGTCGCGTCCGGCTCGGGTCAGGTGCTGGTCGGCTACGGGACCGTCGAGCACGGCGGCCGTCGTCGCCGCGCATCCCGGGGCTCGACGCTCACCGCCTCACGCCCGGCGGTCGCATCGCCCGCCGCGCCGCTGTCACGCGGAGTCGTCCCGGTGATCTCGCCGGTCATCCGCGCCCTCGCGCGCAGCCATGGGATCGACCTGGCCACGCTCCGCCCGAGCCGCCCGGACGGCGTGATCACGCGGCACGATGTCGAGGCCGCGTTCGCGACCGCACCGACCGCACCGACCGCGACGACCGCACCGGCCGCGCCGCCGGCAGCCGCTACCG
>JAEWJG010000033.1 GCA_023386675.1 Actinomycetes bacterium | reverse complement strand
CCGCGCGGCCGTGCGCGGGCCCTGCTCGCCCAGCGCGAGGACGATGCCCAGGCGGGTGGGGTCGCCCAGCGCGGCGAAGGCGGGAGCCGCCGCCTCCAGGCACGGGGTCGCGCTCACTCCGCGCGCTCGACGTAGGCGGCGAGCAGCCGGGTCTGCGCGTCCCAGCCGCCGTCGTTGCCGTCGCGAGCGTCGCTGCGCATGTCGGCAGGCAGTGCGTCGAAGCCGTCCTCGGTGATGGTGACGAGGACGCCCTCGCTCTGCTCGACGAGCGTGAACTCGACCGCCGTCCGCACCTCCGAGCCGGCGACGGGCTGCCAGCGGAAAGCGAACCGGGAGGGCGGCTCGATCGCGGTCACCTCCAGAGTCAACGGCGCTCCGCGGTGCGGCTCCTGCGCGGCGGCGACCTCGGCGTCGATGGTGGTCGGCACGATCCGGCCGGAGGTCGTCCGGCCGGTCTCGAACGGCCCGTCGAACTCGGCCCCGAACCAGGCGCCGAAGGCGTCGGCGTCGACGACCGCCTCCCAGACCTGCTCGATGGGCGCGTGGATGATGATGCTGCGCTGGATGTCCGGCATGATAAGCAACCTCCTGGTTGCCTTTTCTATCACATCCCGGACCGCTTCACTACGCTTTTTGACGCCTCGGGTCGCGTCCGGCACGGCCCTGCGGCACAGTGACGGGATGAGCTTCGGACCGGCACGTTCCCTGGAGCAGCTGTTCGCGACCAGGTCGAGCATCAAGTGGCGCCGCTACCCCGCGGACGTCCTGCCCGTGTTCGTGGCCGAGATGGACTTCGACGTCGACCCGGCCATCCTGGATCGCGTGTCCGAGACCCTGCGGCACTCCGACACCGGCTACCTCGACTCCGCCGGTCCCCTCGCCTCGGCCTTCGCTCGCTTCGCCGACGATCAGTGGGACTGGCGGGTCGACCCGGCGACCGTGCACCTGGCCACGGATGTGACGGTCGGCGTGGTGGAGGCGCTGCGGCTCGACCTGCCCGAGGTCGGCGGACGAGTGGTCCTGACGCCTCCGGTCTACCCGCCGTTCTTCGAGATGGTGGACGAGGCGGATGCGGTGGCCGTGACGGTGCCGCTGCTCGAGGACGAGGACTGGGCGCTCGACCTGGCCGGCATCGAGCGGGCGTTCGCGGCGGGCGCCGACGCCCTCCTGCTGTGCAATCCGCAGAATCCGACCGGCCGATGTCACAGCCGCGCGACCCTGGAGGCGCTCGCCGCCCTCGCCGCGCGGTACGACGTGTTCGTCGTCAGTGACGAGGTGCATGCGCCGCTCGCCCATCCCGGAACGGTCTTCACACCGTTCGCCCCCGTCGCCCGCGCCGCCGGAGCCCGCGCGGTGACGGTCACCTCGGCCAGCAAGGCCTGGAACCTCGCCGGCCTCAAGTGCGCGGTCATCGTCGCCGCCGACGACCGCTCGGCGGAGCTGCTGACCGGACTGCCGGAGGAGCTCGCCGCGCGCACCAGCATCCTGGGCCTGCACGCGAATGTCGCCGCGCTCTCCTGCCTGTCGTGGCGCGACGACCTCGTCGGCCTCCTGGTGTCGAACGTCGCACTCCTGGAGGCGGAGCTCGCCGAGCACGCGCCGTCGGTGCGCGTGGTCCGGCCGGATGCGGGCTACCTCGCCTGGCTGGACTTCCGGGGCACCGGCCTGGGCGACGATCCCGCGCGCGTGCTGATCGACCATGGCCGGGTGGCCCTCAACTCCGGCCTCGCGTTCGGCGAGCCCGGCCGCGGCTTCGCCCGCATCAACCTCGCCTGCAACCCGTCCACGGTCGTGGAGGCGGTGCGCCGCATCGCCGCGACGGCGGCCGCCAGCCCCGCCCTCCTGGCGCGCTGACGCACCCCCCGCCCCCCGGGGCAAGGCGTCGCAGCGTCGGAGTTTCGCGTTCGAATCTCCGATGATTGGCAGTCCTGCAGGAAGTTCGGCTGGGCTGGGTTCGAAAGTCCGACCAGCGTCGGCCGGGAGGCCGGGAGGCCGGGCGTCGCAGCGTCGGAGTTTCGCGTTCGAATCTCCGACGATTGGCAGTCCTGCAGGAAATTCGGTGAGGTTGCGTTCGAAAGTCCGAGGGGGCGGGGGAGGGGGAGAGTCAGGGGCGGGCGGCGGTGAGGGCCCGGGCCAGGTCGTCGAGGATGTCGCGGGGGCTCTCGAGGCCGATGGAGAGGCGGATGAGGCCGGGGGCGATTCCCGCCTCCGCCTGCTCCTCGGGCGTCAGCTTGGCGTGGATGGTGCTGCCGAGGTGGATGGCGAGCGTGCGGACATCCCCGATGTGCGTCATGGGCGAGATCAGCTCCAGCGCGTCGATGAACCGGCGGGCCGCGACCCGCCCGCCGGTCAGCTCGATGGAGACGATGGATCCGGCCCCGCGCGGCAGGTACCGTTGCGCCCGTTGGTAGTACGGGTTCGACGGCAGCCCGGGGTAGTGGACCGTGGCCACCTCCGGCCGCTGGGCCAGCCATTCGGCCACGGTCTGCGCGGTGGCGACGTGCCGGTCCATCCGCACTGAGAGAGTCTCGATGCCATGGAGGAGCAGGAACGTGCTCGTCGGCGGCACCGTCGGCCCGTACTCCAGCACGATCACGCTGCGCACGTACGCCAGGTACGCGCCAGCGCCGAACCGCGACACGAATGACGGCGCACCCGGCCGCGGCGCCTCCGTCAGCTGCGGGAAGCGCGTGCCGGTGGCCGCCCAGTCGAACGTCCCCGCATCCACGATCGCCCCGCCGATCACCGACGCGTGCCCGGACAGCCACTTGGAGGTCGAGTGGATGACGATGTCCGCACCGTCCTCGATCGGCCGCCACAGGTACGGCGTCGGCACGGTGTTGTCGACCACCAGCGGCACCCCGGCCGCGTGAGCGAGCCGGGCGATCCGCCGGATGTCGACCACCTGGCCCAGCGGGTTCGGCAGCGTCTCGGTGTACACGGCCTTCGTGTTCGGCCGGAACCGTGCGGCCCACTCCTCGTCGGACGCGTCGTCGGGCACGTACTCGAAGGCGATGCCCTGTCGCGCGAGGACGCCGCGGAACATCTCCCGCGTGCCCTCGTACAGCGACCGCGTGGCCAGGATGTGGTCGCCGGCCGCCGCGAGCGCACTCAGCGCGGACGCGATCGCGGCCTGCCCGCTGGCCACGACGATCCCGTCGACGCCGCCCTCGAGGTCGGCGATCCGCCGCCCGGCGACCGCGTTGGTGGGGTTCTCGTTGCGCGAGTACGCCCGGTAGGAGCTGCGCCCGGCGAACCGCTCCTCGCCGTCGTCGAAGCTGTCGAAGACATACGCCGCCGTCTGGTAGATCGGCGTCACCCGCGACCGGGTCTCGGAGTCGACGACGGCTCCGGCGTGGATCTGGCGGGTCTCGAAGTCGAGCGGGCGGCGGGGTTCGTCCGGCATGGGGTCACTGTAGTGACAGCACCGGCGACGTGCCAGGCGATGTTGCGCCGTGCGTCGCCGCGCGGTCCGCGAGCAGCCGGTGCACCGCCTGTGCGACACGGTCATTCTCGCGGAACGACAGGGCGTTCGTGCCCGGCCGGGCGAACGCGCCGGCGAACGGCGCGTCGGTGAACGGCCCGATCGCCCAGCGGCGTGGATGCGGCGCCCCGGTCGCATCGAGCACCCGCGCGTCGGCGGGGTGCACCCGCAGCATCCCGTGCCGGAAGGACCCGGCGCCGCTCACCGCGAGGTCGCGGAGCGCCCGATTGTCGGTGCGGTCGGCGTGGGCGGCGGGCAGCCACGCGTCGACCAGCGTGCGCACGGCGACCGCCCCCTCGACCGACGGGCTGGACACCTGGAACGCGCCCGCCTCCTCATCTGCGGACACCATCAGGTCAGGGCCGGCGAACTCCACGATCCCGGCGTGCGAGAGCGCGAGCAGCTCCTCCAGCCGGTGCCCGGGCGGACCGGACGCGACGTAGCTGAAGTAGGCGGGCCACCAGCCGTGCAGGTCGCGGGTGCGCGACTCCTCGGTCCAGGCGGGGGAGGCGCCCACCGGCGCGAGCGCGAACATCGTCTGCAGCAGCGCCAGGAAGAGCCCGAGGGTCTCGCTGTGCTCTGGGGCGGTCCGCCGGTTCAGGTCGTCGCGGAGGTGCTCCCGGATGCGGTGCTGCAGCGCGTCGCGCGTGGCGAACCGCTCTCCGGCGAGCGGGCGGTCGAACGCGTCGAGGTGCAGATGGTCGGCCGCATCGGGGAGGGACGCGGCCAGCAGCTCGGCGTAGGCCGCCGACCGCAGATCCACCGCATCCAGCTGCGCCCGGAACCACTCCCACGGGATTGCGACCCGCCCGGGATGCCCGGTGAACAGCTCCCGGTAGTACCCGTGGAGCAGTTCGCGCTCCACGAGCGGCCAGACGTCGCGCCGGAAGTCGAGCGTGCCGGGCTCGCGGGTGAGCCGCGCGACCACCTCCGACGTGAGATACCGCAGCGACGGCGCCTCGCCTGCCAGGGCCGACGAGATCTTCGACCGGTACGGCACGCCGCGGCGCGACCCGATCAGGATGCGCGGCTCGCGCCCGCTCGGCCGGTAGCGCAGGCCGTCGTGGTGGCGCTCGAAGCGTCCGCCGCGTCCCTCGGCCAGCAGCACGACGAGATCGACCGCGGCGAGACCCATCCCGCGCACGGCGACAGTCTCGCCCGGCGCGATGCCGGAGAGGTCGGCGTCGGCGGTGAAGGCCGGCGGTTGGTAGTGCAGCCCGTGGCGGCTCGCGAAGTCGGCGAAGGCGACGGCCTCGCCGGCCGGCTCGCTGCCGGTGTGGCCGAGCGCGTACACGACGGCGTCCGCAGGGATCACCGTCCCGTCCGTCAATCGGACCAGCTCGTGGTCCTCCGCGCTCGACACCGAGACCACCTCGCCGGTGAGCCGCACGACGGTCGCGTCCGCATCCAGCGCGGCGATCGCCCGGCTCAGGAACCAGTCCAGGTAGCGGCTCTGCAGCCGCCGGGTCGGGAAGTCGCCCCGGCGCAGGCGCGCGAGCTCGGCCCGCACCACGGGATCGCCGACCTCCGCGTCCCGGATGCGCCCCTCCCGCACGCCTTGGACCCACTCCAGCAGCGACGGCCCGGGGGCGACCGGCCCGTCGACCGTGCACGAGTCGTCCGTGAACATCGTGACGTCCTCGACCATCGAGTTCAGCTTCAGCAGCGGCGACTGGTCGTCGCGCCAGATCCGGCCGGGACCGGCCGGGAACGGGTCGATGAGGTGGAGGACCACCGGCGGCCGGTCGGCGGCCACCGATCGTGCCGCGGCGAACCGCTCCAGCCAGCCGACGGCGCGCGGACCGGCGCCGACGACGGCGATGGAGAGGGCCGGGGACGAGGTGGGCATCGCGTCACCCTGCATCGCAGGCGCGGCCCCGGCAAGCCTCCGTGACGCCGTGTTTCGCGGCCGTCGCAAACCGTAATTTTCGTTTCCCCGAGTCCCGGGCCGCCCTCTACGGTCATCCGAAACATCCGCTCCCACCCCGCGAGAAGGAGGCATCCGGTGACCGTCACGAACGTCGACGCCGACGAGTTCCGTTATGTCGAAGCGACCGATCCACTGGCCAGGCCGCTGCTGGACGAGCTCGAATACGAGTACGACACCCGCTACGGAGACTTCTTCGGCGAGCGCGCCTCGACCGAGCTGAACCGCTACCCGGCCGAGCTGTTCTCGCCCGCGGAGGGCGGCGCGTTCGTGCTGCTGCTCCGCCTCGGCGAGCCCATCGCCGGGGGTGCGTTCAAGCGGCTCGACGAGCGCACCGCCGAGCTGAAGCGCATCTGGACCAGCTCCCGTCACCGCCGCCAGGGGCTCGCCCGCCGGATCGTGAACGAGCTGGAGTCGGAGGCCGTCCGCCAGGGCTACACCACGGTGTTCCTGACGACCGGCCCCCGCCAGCCGGAGGCGAAGGCGCTCTACCTGGCGGCGGGATACCGCCCGCTCTACGACACAGCGCTGGAGCCGGAGCAGGTCGGCATCCACCCGTTCGAGAAGACGCTGGGGGTGGAGCGATGAGCGCCGCGACCACCGTGGAGGCGGTTCGCACCGCTCCTGCCGCCATCCCGGACGGCGTCGACCTCCGCCGCCTCGCCGAGCGTCCCATACTTCCGCTGCGGCACCCCGGCCGGTGGATCGCCGCCGCGCTCGTGCTCGTGCTCCTGCTGAACTTCGGCCAGACGCTGTTCACCAACCCGGCGTGGGAGTGGGCGAAGGTCGGCAAGTGGCTGTTCAGCCCGGCCATCTTGACCGGCCTGCAGCTGACGCTGGTGGCGACCGCGATCTCGGCGGTCGTCAGCTTCGCCGGCGGCGTCCTGCTGGCGCTCGGGCGGCTCTCGTCCAACCCGGTGCTGAGCTCGGTGAGCTGGCTGTACGTCTGGGTGTTCCGGTCGGTGCCGCTCATCCTGGTGCTGCTGTTCCTGTACAACCTCGGCAACCTGTACCCGACCATCGGGATCGGCATCCCGTTCGGTCCGCAGGCCGAGTTCAAGACGGTGAACGTGCTCTCCGACCTGACGCTCGGCGTCATCGGCCTCAGCCTCAGCGAGATCGCCTACAGCTCCGAGATCGTGCGGGCCGGCGTGCTGTCGGTCGACCAGGGGCAGCACGAGGCGGCGAAGGCGCTGGGCCTCCCGCGCGGGCGGCAGTTCCGCCGGATCGTGCTTCCGCAGGCGCTGCGCTCGATCGTCCCGGCCTACGTGAACCAGATCATCGGGCTCCTGAAGGCCAGCTCCCTCCTCTTCTACGTGTCGCTGCTCGATCTGTTCGGCGTCGTCCAGAACCTCGGAAGCACCTACCCGACAGACATCATCCCGCTGCTCGTGGTCGCCACCATCTGGTACCTCGTGCTCACCAGCGTGGTGTCGGTCATCCAGTACTACGTCGAGCGGTTCTACGCCAGAGGCGCCGTCCGCTCGCTGCCGCCGACGCCGCTGCAGCGCGTGCGCCGCTGGGCGCGGTCCGCGACGGGAGTCCGCCCATGAGCGCCGGCATCGAGATCGCGAACGCGACGAAGGCGTTCGGCGACAAGCCGGTGCTGCGCGGCGTGGACCTGACCATCGACGCAGGGACCGTCACCGTCATCCTGGGGCCGTCCGGCTCGGGCAAGTCGACGCTGCTGCGGGCGATCAACCACCTCGAACCGCTCGACGGGGGCTACGTCGTCGTCGGCGGCGAGCTGATCGGCGTGCGGGTGCAGCGGGGCCGGCTGAAGGAGCGCAGCGAGAAGGAGATCCTGCGGCAGCGCGCCCGGATCGGCTTCGTGTTCCAGAACTTCAACCTGTTCCCGCACCTCACCATCCTGGAGAATGTGTCCGAGGCGCCGATCGCGCAGGGCACGCCCGCCGCGGTCGCCCGGGAGGAGGCGCTCGCGCTGCTCGCACGGGTCGGCCTCTCCGACAAAGCGGCGGCCTACCCGCGCCAGCTCTCCGGCGGCCAGCAGCAGCGCGTCGCCATCGCCCGCGCGCTCGCCCTGCGACCGGAGGTGCTGCTGTTCGACGAGCCGACCTCCGCGCTCGACCCGGAGCTCGTCGGCGAGGTGCTCGCGGTCATCCGCTCGCTCGCCGGGGGCGGGGCGACCCTCGTCGTCGTCACCCACGAGATCGGCTTCGCCCGCGAGGTCGCCGACCGCGTCGTGTTCCTCGACGACGGCCGGATCGTCGAGCAGGGCAGCCCCGCCGACGTCCTCGACCGCCCGCGCGAGGAGCGCACCAGAGAGTTCCTGAGCCGGGTCCTGTGAGGGCACCGTCTCTGAACGCACCATCCCATCCACCAAGGAGAATCCGCATGTCATCCCATCGTTCGTTCCGGCGCCGACTCGGCGTCCCTGGCGCGGTCCTCGCGTCCGCCGCTCTCATCGCCTCTCTGGCGGCCTGCTCGGGGCAGGCGTCGGCCGAGAGCGCATCCACCGCCGGCTCCGTCACCATCGCCGCGCACACCAACGGCGCCGGCACCGAGACCACGGTCAAGGTCGACAAGGTCGACTCCATCGCGGCCGAGCTGCCCGCCGCCGTGAAGAAGAGCGGCAAGCTCGTCATCGGCGTGGGCGCCCTGCCCGCCGGCTTCCCGCCGCTCGCCTTCACGGGCGACGACCAGAAGACGCTGACCGGCTCGGAGCCCGACCTCGGCCGCCTCGTCGCCGCGGTCCTGGGGCTCCAGCCCGAGGTCAAGAACGCGACCTGGGACAACCTCTTCGTCGGGATCGACACCGGCGCGACCGACGTCGGCTTCTCGAACATCACCGACACCGAGCAGCGCAAGGAGAAGTACGACTTCGCCTCCTACCGCAAGGACGAGCTCGCCTTCACCGTGCTCAAGAAGGACACGTGGGAGTTCAAGAACGACTACGAGAACCTCGCCGGGAAGACCGTCGCCGTCAGCTCCGGCACCAACCAGGAGAAGATCCTGCTCGAGTGGAAGGCGAAGCTCGCTTCCGAGGGCAAGACGCTCGACATCAAGTACTACCCGGACGCCAACTCCACCTACCTGGCCCTGAACTCCGGCAAGATCGACGCCAACTTCGGGCCGAACCCGACCGCCGCCTACCAGAACACGCAGAGCGCGTCGTCGGCGAACCCCACACGCACCGCCGGCACCTTCTCGGGCGCAGGCGAGAGCCTCCAGGGCCTGATCGCCGCCACGGTGAAGAAGGGGAGCGGTCTCGACCAGCCCATCGCGGATGCGATCAACCACCTCATCGAGGGCGGCCAGTACGCGAAGTGGCTGAAGGCGTACAACCTCGCCAACGAAGGGCTGCCGAAGGCCGAGATCAACCCGCCAGGCCTCCCGCTCGACAACCAGTGACCCACGAGACGGACGGCTGACACCATGACCATCGCATCCGACACCACAGCGCCCGCCGCGGCAGTCTCGTCCGCGTCGACCGCCTTCGCGGCCGACTGGCAGGCGTGGCACGACACGCACGAGGCCGACCGCGCCTCCGCCCACGGCTTCCTCGCCATCACGGCGCAGCACTGGCTGACAGCTGAGCCGACCGCCTACGACGGCCTCCCCGGCCGCTGGTCGACGGGGGAGGAGGGCGTGATCGCAGACCTCGGCCCCGGGGAGTCGCTGCTCGTGGACGGTGCGGAGGTCACCGGCCGGGTCGTCTTCGGCTCGATCCCCGAACGCGGCGGACGCACCGCCGCGTTCGGGGACCCCGTCATCGAGATCGCCAAGCGAGGCGGGCACGACCTGCTGCGCCCGCGGCATCCCGGACATCCCACCCGCGCCGGCTACCGCGGCACCCCCGCCTACGAGCCGTCGGAGAGCTGGGTGATCGAGGGACGCTTCGTGCCATACGACGCGCCGGTCGAGGTCACCGTCGGCTCCGTCGCCGAGGGCCTGCAGCACGTCTACGCCGCGCCCGGCGAGGTCGAGTTCCCCCACGACGGATCGGCGCACCGGCTGATCGCGTTCAACGGGTCCGCGCCGGGCTCGCTACTCGTGCTCTTCACGGATGCGACCAGCGGGGTCACGACCTACGCCGCCAACCGCTCCCTCTCGGTCGCCGCGCCCGGCGCCGACGGCCGCGTCGTGCTCGACTTCACCCGCGCCGTCAACCTGCCCTGCGCCTACACCGAGTTCGCCACCTGCCCGCTGCCGCCCGCCGGCAACCGGCTGCCCTTCCCGGTGGAGGCCGGGGAGCGCATCCCGCACGAGAGGACCGCACGATGACCGATCTCATCCTCGGAATCGAGCTCGACGGCGACGGGGCACATCCCGCCGCCTGGCGGGCAGCGACGCATGCACCCGCCGAACTGCTCGCCGGTCGGCTGCACGCGCAGCGCGCCCAGGCCGCCGAGCGCGCCGGGTTCGTCTTCGCCACCTTCGCCGATGCGGCCGTGGCGCCGTCGGAGCCGGGCGGCATCCGGGCACGGCTGGATGCGATCCAGCGGGCTGCCTTCGCCGCGCCGCTGACCGGGTCCATCGGCCTGGTGCCCGAGGCTGGGACGGTCTACACGGAGCCGTTCCACGTCGCGACGCAGCTCGCCTCCCTCGACTACGCCGCGCGTGGCCGCGCCGGCTGGGTCGCGACCGCCGCGGACGACACGGCGACCGCTTCCCTCTACGGACGGTCCGGCCAGGCGGGCAGCCCGGCCGACGCCGTCGAGGTCGCGCGGCGCCTCTGGGACTCGTGGGAGACGGACGCCGTCATCCGCGACGTGCCGACAGGCCGCTACCTCGACCGCGACCGGGTGCACCACATCCGCTTCGAGGGCGACGACTACTCGGTGGTCGGGCCGTCGATCGTGCCGCGGCCGCCGCAGGGCGCGCTGCCGGTGTTCGGGCCGGCGGCGCTCGCCGGTGCGGCCGAGCTGGACGTGGCCTTCTTCGACGCCGACGGCGACGACCTCGTCGCAGGCGCCGCAACCGAGGCATCCCGCCTGCGCGAGCTCGGGTCGATCGCCGTCCTCGACCTCGAGGTGGCCATCGACGCCGGGGGCGTCCCCGCCGCGCGCCGCGTGGGCGAGCTCGACGCGCACACCC
>JAEWJG010000023.1 GCA_023386675.1 Actinomycetes bacterium | reverse complement strand
TGCCGATGACCGCCACCGCCAGTGCTCCGGAGGCGATGGTGAGCTGCAGGCCCACGATCCGGGACGCGCGACGCACCTCGTGCGAGTCAGCCCGGCGGTCGTCGCTCATGGCTGCCCCAGGCGATAGCCCTCGCCGCGGACGGTGGTGACGAGCTCCGGGTCGGTCTTGCGGCGCAGGTAGTGCACGTAGGTGTCCACCGTCCCCGGTTGTTCATCGCCATGGAAGACCGCTTCCAGGATCTGCTGACGGCTGAAGGTGCGCAGCGGGTTCTCGGCCAGGAGCCGCAGGATGGCGCTCTCCCGTTCGGTCAGCTGGATGCGGCCGTCGTACGGCGAGTAGATGCAGCGGCTCTCGGGGTACAGCCTCCACTCGCCGATCGGCAGCTCCCGCCCTTCGCCGGTGAACGTGCGTGTCAGCGCCCGCAACCGGGCGAGCAGTTCGTCGAACTCGAACGGCTTGACGAGGTAGTCGTTGGCGCCCGCATCCAGCCCCTCGACACGATCGTTCAGTGCACCGAGCGCCGTCAGCATCAGGATCGGCGTCACGACCCGGCGCTCGCGCAGCGACCGGACGACGTCGGCGCCCTCCATGCCGGGAAGCCGGCGGTCGACGACGATCGCGTCGAACATGCCGTTCGAGCCGTGCTCCAGGCCGGTGAGCCCATCCGTGACCCGGACGACCTGGTACGTCTCGGCGAGGACCCCTTCGATGAGCGGGCCGAGGCGTGGATCGTCCTCGACGAGCAGTACCCGCAGGCGGTCGACGTCCATGGTGTCAACCTACCGTCGCGGTCCAAGACGGCGCTAAGACAGCGGCTTTTGCGCCGCCTTAGAAGTTGCTTAGCGGGAGTCGGGTTCACTGGGTCCGTTCGCTTTCGAGAGGAGCCTCCATGAATGCCGCACTGCTGCGCACACCCCGACACTGGATCGTCTGGTCCGTCGCGCTCTTCGCCGCGACGTTCGTCCTCGGATTCGCTGCGAAGCTGGTGCCGGCCCTTCGCCTCGACGGGATCGCCGCCCCCGTCAATGCGGTCAACTCACCGCTGCTGGACCGGACGGCCCTGCTCCTCGACCAGCTCGACCATGTGCTCGTCGCCGGAGGGATCCTCGCGATCGTCTTCGTGGTGGTCCTCTTCGTGAAGGGCTGGCGCAGCGCGCTCGCCGTCTGCCTGGTCGCCGGCTTCGGGTGGATCACCACGCTCGTCGTCAAAGCCGTCGTCGCCGAGCCGCGGCCGACCGCCACGCTGGCTCACCAGCTCGTCATCGATCCCTCGACGCTCAGCTATCCGAGCGGCCACGTCGTCTTCGCCGTCGCCCTCACCGCCGCCCTCGCGATGGTGTGCCGGACGGCCGTGGCGCGGACGCTCGTGATCGTCATCGGCGCGGCCTTCGTGCTGCTGGTCGCCTGGTCGCGGCTCTATGTGGGCGTGCACTATGGCACGGATGTCGTCGGCGCGCTGCTCAACGGTGTGGCCGGCGCCGTACTGTTCGCCGGGCTGTGGAACCTGGTCGCCGTGCGTCTGTTCGCCGACCGTCGTCGCCAGGTGCCCGTCCGGTCCTGATCCGTCTAGCCGCCGAGCGCGTCGACGATCGTCACGGCGTCGCCCCAGTACCGGCTGTAGTAGCCGGGATCGGCGTTCACCTGGACGGCATGCGCGAGGTCGGAGGGCGCCATCGTCTGCCATCCGTCGATGCTGGTCGCCTTCGCGAAGAAGTTCGACGCAGCGGTGTACGGATCCATGCGATCCGCCAGTGTGCCCCACGCGCCGTTGTCGCGCTGCTGGAACAGGCCGCGGCTGTCGGGGCCTGCGGCGTCTCCGTAGTCGAGGTTCCGCAGTCCGGACTCGCCGATCGCGGTCATCACGCCGACCGCCTGCGTGTGGGTCCCGATGCCCTGATCCCGCGCCGCGTTCATGATGTGGGCGGCCATGATGAGCTCGGGCTGGCAGAAGCCGGCGACAGGGCCGGCGGGGACGACGATGGTCCCCACCGTCACCGGCGCGGCCGCGAGGCATGCCGCAGTGGGGCTCGGGATGGACGCGGTCGCCGAGAGCACCGTCGGGACGATCGCCGACGCGGCGAACCAGCCGCCGACCGCGAGCAGTGCGGTGACCAGCAGGCTCACGACGAGCTTCCGCATTCCCGATCCCCCTTCCGCCATCCGCTGTCATCCGAACCTACGGGCGGAAGCTGCACGAATCTCCTGTGCCGACTGATCGGGCACTGGATGCGCGATCAGCGACGGCGGACAGCGTAGCGGTGCTCGGGGCGCCCGGTCGCGCCGTAGCGCAACTCCAGACGGAGGACTTCGCTCTGCTCCAGCTGGGTGAGGGCGCGCTGGGCGGTCGCACGGCTGATTCCGATCGCCGCAGCGACCTCGCTGGCCGAGCTGCTGTCCGCGCCGGCCGCCACCGCGTCGTAGACGGCCTGGAGGGTCGGCGCCAGCCGGCGGAGGGCTTCGCTCGGTCCGCCGGGCGGCGGCCGGAGCAGGTCGAAGATGCGGTCCACATCCTTCTGCGTCGCCTCGGCGGGGAAGTCGGCGAGGTCGTCGTGGGCCTTCCGGAAGGCGGTGAGCCGGCTTGCGAGCTCGGCGAACCCGAACGGCTTGACGAGGTAGTGCAACGCGCCGAGCTGCACTGCGAGCCTGACGGTCGAGATGTCGTTCGCCGCCGAGATCACGATCACCGCCGGAGGGGACGGATCGGCGAGCAGGCGTCGCACCACCTCCAGGCCGTCGCCGTCGGGCAGGTAGATGTCGATCAGGACGAGATCCGGGCGCAGCGACTCGGCCAGGTCGACGGCCTCGGCGGCCGTGTGCGCCTGCCCCGCCACGTGGAAGCCCGGAACGGCCTCGACGAAGCCCACGTGGACGCTCGCCACCCGGAAGTCGTCGTCGACCACCAGCACGGACAGCGGTGCGCCGTTCACGGACGGACCCCTGCCGTCGTGCGGGGCAGCACGACCTCGAAGGTGGCGCCGCCGTCTCCGGAGACGGTCACCGTCCCGCCGAGCTTGGTGACCGTCGAGTGGACGAGGGAGAGCCCGAGTCCGCTGTGGCGGACGAGCGATCCGCGCTTGGTCGTGTAGCCGTTCTCGAAGATCCGCGGGATCTCGGTGCTGGGCACTCCCGGGCCGTTGTCCGAGACGCGCAGGGTCAGCGCGCTCGCCGTCTCGACGATGCCGATGACGACCCGGCGCGGCGCGGTCGCGGCCGCGAGAGCGTCGAAGGCATTGTCGATCAGATTGCCCAGGATCGTCGTCAGTGCCTGGACCCGGTCCGGCGCCTCGCCGAGGTCCGTGTCGGGGGAGATGACCAGCTCGATGCCGCGCTCGTTGGCTTCCGCGGCCTTGCCGAACAGGAGGCCGATGACCATCGGCGCGCCGATGTGGGTGCGGAGCGTGTTGTCCAGCTCGGCCGTCGTCCCGCGGATCTCGGTCAGGTACTGACGCGCCTCGTCGTTGCGGCCCAGTTCGAGCAGCCCGGAGAGCGCGTGCATGCGGTTGGAGAACTCGTGCTGCTGGGCCCGGATCGACTCGGTGAAGCTGCGCTCGCCGTCGAGCTCCCGGGTCAGGCCCGTCAGCTCGGTGCGGTCCTGGAGGGTGAACACCGCGCCGTGCGCGCGCCCGGCGAGCGTGACGGGCATGCGGTTGATGACCAGGACGTGCTCGTCGGTGACCGCGATCGCATCCTTCACCTCCGTCGTCCCGGTGAGGGTGTCCCGGATCGGGCTGGCCGCGAGGACGTCGTCCAGGCGGCGCCCGCGCGCGCCCTCCGGAAGGTGGAGCAGCCGCTGGGCTTCGTCGTTGACGACCGTGATGCGGCCGGCTGGGTCGATGGCGATGACGCCCTCCCGGATGCCGTGCAGGGTCGCCTCGCGCTCCTGCAGCAGGCGCGCGATCTCGTCGAGCTCCAGCCCGAACGTGCGCCGCTTGAGCAGGCTCGCCAGCGCGAACGACGCGAGCGCGCCGATCGCGAGCACCAGCGCGAACCAGAGCGCATAGGTGGGCAGCTCGTTCAGCAGTTCGCCCGAGACGCTGTCCTCGCGGATGCCGACGGACACCTCGCCGATCACCCGGTCGCCTGTCCCGAACAGGGGGACCCGGGCGTTCGCGTTCACGCCCGTCGCGCCGGTGTCGGTGCCCAGATGCACCTTGCCGTCGCGCGCGACGATCGGCTCGGAGACCTTCTTGCCGATGAGGGACCGGTCCGGGTGGGTGTGCCGCACCCGGTTCAGGTCGATGACGACGACGTACGCGGCGCCGGTGCGGTTCGCGGTCTGGGAGGCGAGCGACTGCATCCTCGCCTCGCATCCGGCTACCGGGCTCGTCATGCACGACTGGATGGTGGGGATGCCCGCGAAAGTCTGGGCGATTCCCGCCGCCCTCGCCTGGTAGTCCGCGTCGAGGTTCGTCCGCGCGGTCTGCGCGAACAGGAGGAAGCCGATGACCATCGAGGCGGTCAGGATCGCCACCTGAGCCAGGAGTATCTGGCTCGACAGTCGTCGGATCCGTCGTCGCATCACAGCAAATCATGTCACCCGGCGGCACCCCCTGCCTGTGAGCACAACGCGCAGAACCCGCGTGAACGCGCAGAACGGAGCGAATGGCGCACAAGCGAGACGCGGAGTAGCCCTCGGCGCGAGCATCGGTTCTCGACACACCCGCAAGACAGAGAGGTCTTTCGACATGGGCGATCAGCGACCCCACCACACGACGGGCTCCCCGGGGGCGGAGCAACCGGCCGGCATCGAGATCGTCGGGCTGACCAAACGGTTCCTCACCCCGAAGGGCGACACCTTCACCGCCATCCACGACGTCACCCTGACCGTCGAGCCGGGCCAGTTCTGCGCGATCGTCGGGCCGACCGGCTGCGGCAAGTCCACGACGCTCGCCCAGGTCTCGGGCCTGGAGCGGCCGAGCGCAGGCTCGGTGAGCGTCGGCGGCCGCATCGTCGAGGGCATCACCAGCGGCGTCAGCTACATGTTCCAGGCCGACTCGCTGTTCCCCTGGAAGACGGTCCTCGGCAACGTGATGATCGGGCCTGTCCTCGTGGGCACGCCCAAGAGGGAGGCGCAGGCGCTCGCGATGGACTGGCTCCGCCGCGTCGGGCTCTCCGGTTTCGAGGACCGCTACCCGCACCAGCTCTCCGGCGGGATGCGCAAGCGCGTCGCGATGGCGGCCGCGCTGATCAACAATCCGCGCATCCTCCTCATGGACGAGCCGTTCGGCGCGCTCGACGTCCAGACCAAGGCGATCATGCAGACCGAGCTGCTCGGCCTGTGGGAGGAGCTGCGCCCGTCGGTGCTGTTCATCACGCACGACCTGGACGAAGCCGTCGCGCTCTCCGACCGGGTGGTGATCATGACCAGCAGCCCGGGGACCGTGAAGGACGTCTTCGACGTCGACCTGCCGCGCCCGCGCGGCGACGTGCAGGAGATCCGCCACGAGGAGCGCTTCCTCGAGATCCAGGGACGCATCTGGGAGTCGCTCCGCGACGAAGTGACGCGTGCCTACCAGCAGACAGCAGGAGCGGCGGCGTGAGCGTCATGACCAGTACATCCGGAACCACCACCCCCCAGACGGTCGCGCCCGCCTCGGCCGGGCAGCAGCACGAGATCGAGCTGCAGCTCGCGGGCCGCCGCGCTCGCCGGAGGCGCACGACCTGGGTCTGGGTCGGCCGCATCGCCGTCGCCGTCTTCGTGATCGGCGGCTGGCAGTGGTTCACCTCCGCCGGCTGGGTCGACAAGTTCTTCTATGGTCAGCCGTCCGGCATCTGGGACAGCCTGGTCCGGCTGTTCACCCAGGGGACGGCCTTCGGAACGATCTGGGAGAACCTCTGGATCACCGTCCAGGAGGCGTTCCTCGGCTTCATCGCAGGGACCGTCGCGGGCGTCGTCATCGGCATCCTGTTCGGCTCGAACCGCTACCTGGCGTCGGTGTTCGGCCCGTACATCAAGATCGTCAACTCCATCCCGCGCATCGTCCTCGGCTCGATCTTCATCGTCGCGTTCGGTCTCGGCGTGCTGCCGAAGGTGCTCCTCGCGGCGGTGCTGGTGTTCTTCGTCGTCTTCTTCAACGCCTTCCAGGGCGTGCGGGAGGTCGACCAGAACCTGGTCGCCAACGTGCGGGTACTCGGCGCATCCCCGCTCCAGGTGGCCAGGCACGTCACCATCCCGTCGG
>JAEWJG010000402.1 GCA_023386675.1 Actinomycetes bacterium | reverse complement strand
CGCCGATGCAGTCCGGGAGGGTCTTCTCGGCGGCCTTCTTGACCGAGCCGCCGACGGCGCTCTCGTACTTGTAGACGACCCCGCCGTCCTCGTTCATACCGCAGATCCGGTACGTGCCGGTGGTGAGCTGCTTGTAGACCAGGGTGTTGCCGGGGGAGAGGGTCGCGGTCTGCTGCCCCTCCGTCGCGGTGCCGATCTTGAAGACGACGCTCGTGCCCGCGGTGCCCGCGGTGAGGACGTTGTCCGGGTACTTGTTGCCGTTCTCGGTGTAGAACTGCTCGACGGCGCTGACCGCGGCCCGCACGTCGGACTCGGCGGACTTGTTCGCCGCGCCCTTGCGGTAGTTCAGGTACATGGGGACGGCGATCGCGACGAGCACGCCGATGATCACGACGACGACGAGGAGCTCGACGAGCGTGAAGCCGCTGTCTCCGGCGGCACGCTTCTTCTGCATCCTGCGCAGCGTTTCCTTCATGGATGAGCCTCCTGCTCCTGCATGGGGTGTGGTGGTGGCGGCGAGGCTCCGCTGCCTTGCGCCGTTCGTGTTCAGTTGCTCTGGATGTTCTGGTAGATCGAGAACATCGGCAGGTAGAGGCAGATGATCATCCCGCCGACCACGCCGCCCATGACGAGCACCATGATCGGTTCGATGGACGCGGTGAGCGCATCGGCCGCGCTGTCCACCTCTCGGTCGTAGAAATCGGCAATCTTTTCGAGCATCTGACTGATTTGGCCGCTCTCTTCGCCGACTTCGACCATTTGCACGACCATCGATGGGAAGACCTTGTGCGTGCCGAGCTGCGAGGACATCGGCCGGCCCTCGCGCACGGCGGTCTGCAGATCGGCCATGGCGTTGCTGATGACAGCGTTTCCGGTCGTGGCGCCCACCACGTCCAGGGCCTGCAGCACGGGTACGCCGACGCCGAGCAGGGTGCCGAGGTTGCGTGAGAAGCGGCTCAGCGCGATCTTGGTGAACAGTGGCCCGAACACCGGCAGCTTCAGCTTGATCTTGTCCACGCGCAGCCGCACCGCCGGGTTCGCCGCCATCAGCCTGCGCAGCGTCACCGTGGACACCACCAGCACCGCGATGACCAGCGGCCCGAGCCAGAAGAGGGTGTGGCTGGCGCTGACGATGATCTGCGTGGGCAGCGGCAGCTCGCCGCCGAGCTGTTTGAACATCTTCTCGAAGATCGGCACGATGAAGATGAGCACCGCGCTGATCATCACGACGGTGAAGATGAGCACGATCACCGGGTACGTGAGCGCGCTCTTGATCTTCCCGCGCAGCTGCGCGTCCTTCTCGAAGTTGGTCGCGATGCGGTCCAGCGCGCTGTCGAGGAAGCCGCCGGTCTCGCCGGCCCGGATCATCGCCACCATCAGCGCCGGGAACACCCTGGGGTGCTTGCCCAGCGCGCCGGACAGCGACATGCCGCCCTCGATGTCGAGCCGGACCTCGCCGACGGCCTTCTTCAGGCTCTCCTTCTGCGCCTGATCCTCCAGCACCGCGAGGGACCGCAGCAGCGACATGCCGGACTGGGTCATCGTGGCGAACTGCCGGGCGAACACCGACAGGTCCTTCAGCGACGTCCGGTCGCCGAGGCCGGGGATGCGGATGTCGCGCTTCATCAGCGTGTCCGCGTTGGTGATGGCGAGGGGGGTCAGGCCCTGCTGGCGCAGCAGCTGCGCGGCGGCCAGCTCGTTGGAGGCCTCGACCTTGCCCTTGGTGCGCTTGCCGTCGTGGTCGATCGACTGGTGGTCGTACGTCTTCGTGGCTGTCACAACATTCACATCCGCCCCGCGAGCCGGCGGAACTCCTCCGCCGAGTGGCACAGCTCCAGCGCCGTCTCGTAGGTGACGAGCTGCTGGCGGACCCGCTCGGCCAGGTGCTGGTCGAACGAGAGCATCCCGTCGTTGCCGCTGGACTGCATGAACGACGGGATCTGGTGGTTCTTGCCCTCACGGATCAGGTTCCGGATCGCCGGGGTGGCGAACATGATCTCCGTGACGATCGTGCGGCCCTGCCCGTCGGCGCGCGGCGCGAGGGCCTGCGTGACGACGCCCTGCAGCGCGTTGGACAGCTGCGCCCGGATCTGCTGCTGCTGGTGCGGCGGGTAGATGTCGATGACCCGGTCGACGGTCTGCGCCGCACTCTGCGTGTGCAGGGTCGCCAGGACCAGGTGGCCGGTCTCCGCCGCGGTCAGCGCCGTCGACGTGGTCTCCAGGTCGCGCAGCTCGCCGACGAGGATGATGTCGGGGTCCTGGCGCAGCGCGTGCTTCAGCGCCATCGAGAACGACGTGGTGTCGGCGCCGACCTCGCGCTGGTTCACCAGGCACCGCTTGTGCTCGTGCAGGAACTCGATCGGGTCCTCGATCGTCACGATGTGCGAGGACCGGGTCCGGTTCGCCAGGTCCAGGATCGCGGCGAGGGTCGTCGTCTTGCCCGACCCGGTCGGCCCGGTGACGAGGACGAGGCCGCGGTGCAGGTGCGCGAAGCGGGCCACCTGCTCCGGCACGCCGAGCTGGTCGAGGGGTTTGATGGTGTGCGGGATCGCCCGGAACGCCGCGCCGAACGAGCCGCGCTGCGCGTACAGGTTGACCCGGAAGCGCGACACGCCCTCGATCGCGTAGGCGAAGTCGAGCTCCTGGACCTGCTCGAAGT
>JAEWJG010000278.1 GCA_023386675.1 Actinomycetes bacterium | reverse complement strand
ATGCCGGGGAGCCCGATGAAGTCGTGCTCCTCGTCCGTCCCGGGCACCGCGAAGCTTCCGAACTCCTTGCCGTCGTAGAGGACCCGGTCGAAGTTCGCCTCCGACCCGAGCGCCTCGAACGCGAACTCCTCGGTCAGCGCCTCGGACGCCCGCTCCTCGCGGTTCGCCTCGGCGACCATCGCGTCCTCGGGGTTCCACAGGTCGCCCTCGGCGTTCTCGTCGGCGACGCGGTCGAGCGCGTGGTCGCGCTCCAGCTCCAGCGCGTTCGCCAGCGCCATCAGCGTCGGCACGTTGGGTAGGAACACCGACGCCGTCTCGCCGCGGCGCCGTGCGCGCACGAACCGGCCGATCGCCTGGGCGAAGAACAGCGGGGTGGAGGCGCTGGTCGCGTACACGCCGACCGCGAGCCGCGGCACGTCGACGCCCTCCGACACCATGCGCACGGCGACCATCCAGCGCGACTCGTCCTTCGCGAACGCCTCGATCCGGTCGCTCGCCTCCTTCTCGTCCGAGAGCACCACCGTCACCGGCTCACCGCTGATCTGCTGCAGCAGGTCGGCGTAGGCGCGCGCGGCGTAGTGGTCCGTCGCGATGACGAGGCCGCCGGCGTCCGGGATGGACGCGCGCACCTCTGTCAGGCGACGGTCGGCGGCCGACAGCACGGCCGGGATCCACTCACCGCGCGGGTCGAGGGCGGTGCGCCACGCCTGTGAGGTGATGTCCTTGGTGTTGCCTTCGCCGAGCCGCGCCTCCATCTCGTCGCCGGTCTTGGTGCGCCAGCGCATGTGTCCGGCGTAGACCATGAAGATGACCGGGCGGACGACGCCGTCCTCCAGCGCACGGCCGTAGCCGTAGTTGTAGTCGGTGACCGAGGTGCGGATGCCCTGCCGGTCCGGCAGGTAGGTCACGAACGGGATCGGCGCGGTATCCGACCGGAACGGCGTACCGGTCAGCGACAGGCGGCGCGTGGCGCGCTCGAAGGCGTCGCGGATGCCGTCGCCCCAGCTGAGCGCGTCCCCGCCGTGGTGCACCTCGTCGAGGATGACGAGTGTCCGGTGCGCCTCGGTGATGTCCTTGTGCAGGGACGGGCGCATCGCGACCTGGGCGTAGGTCACCGCCACGCCGCGGTAGTGACGGCCGTAGCGTCCGTCCGAGTTCTTGAAGTCGGGGTCGAGGTGCAGGCCGACGCGCGCGGCCGCCTCCGCCCACTGTCGCTTCAGGTGCTCGGTCGGCGCGACGACGGTGACCCGCTCGATCACCCGCCGCGACAGCAGTTCCGTGGCGAGACGGAGGGCGAAGGTCGTCTTGCCGGCGCCGGGCGTCGCAGCGGCGAGGAAGTCGCGCGGCTCGTGGACGAAGTAGGCGTCGAGCGCTTCCGCCTGCCACGCACGGAGCTTGCCGGCCGTTCCCCAAGCGGCGCGCTCCGGGAAGGACGGCGACAGGTGCTCGGCCGCGAAGCTTCCGGCGTGCGCGCCGGGTCGCTCGGACTCGTCCGGCTCGGGTGTTGCTGTCGTCTCCACTTGGATCAAATCTACCCGAGAGCACCGACACCGCCGTCCGTTGCAGAATGGAGCAATGGCCGAAGCTCAGCATCCCTGGTCCCGCTACGTCGCCCTGGGCGACTCGTTCACCGAAGGCATCGGCGACCCGGAGCCGGGCAGCCCCGGGGGCCACCGCGGCTGGGCCGATCGCGTGGCGGAGGTCCTGAGCAGCAAGACCGACGACTTCGCCTACGCCAACCTGGCCGTGCGCGGGAAGCTGATGAAGCAGATCCTCGACGAGCAGGTGGATGCGGCGGTCGCGCTGCGCCCCGACCTGATCACCCTCTCCGCGGGCGGCAACGACGTCATTCGTCCAGGGACCGACCCGGACCAGATCGCGCTGCTCTTCGACGAGGCCGTGTCGCGGCTGAGCGTCGACGGCGCGACGATCGTCGTCTTCACCGGCGTCGACGTGGGCTTCTCACCGGTGTTCCGCGGCATCCGCGGCAAGGTGGCGATCTACAACGAGAACGTCCGCGCCATCGCCGCCCGCTACGACTGCATCGTCGCCGACCAGTGGTCGCTGACCGAGATCCAGGATGCCCGCATGTGGGCGCCGGACCGCCTCCACCTGGCCCCGCTCGGGCACCACACGGTCGCGCGTATGGTGCTGGCGGCCCTGAACGTCGAGAACGACCTGCAGCCGCTGGAGCCCGAGCCGCTCCCACTCCGGACGTGGCGACAGGCACGGTCGGAGGACCTGTCATGGGCGCGCGCGTACCTGGTCCCGTGGGTGCTGCGCCGCATCCGCCACCAGTCGTCGGGCGACCACATCACGGCCAAGCGGCCGGATGCGGGGCCGTTCCTGCTCAGCGGGGATTGAGCGGACTCACTACGTCCCCAGCCCGCCCGGGTGCGCCAGCCGCCAGCCGAACCCGGGGTCGGGCACGTCCTTCGCGAGCGCGAGCGGCACGGTCTCGGTCTTTCCGTTGAGCGTGAACGTGCCCTGGCCGAGGATGTCCCCGGTGAACCCCGACGACAGCGGGCGCGTCTGCAGGTCCACCGCGATCGGCGTGTCCGACCAGACGACGAACGACTTCGACTCCGTCGCGATCAGCTTCGACGACGCGCCCCACGCGGTGGTGTACGTGCCGAACGCCTGGCCCTTCTCGACCGGTGTCACCTGGTGGAAGCCGGCCTTCACGCTGGTCAGCAGCGCCTGCACGCCCGCCCAGAGGTCGTCGTGGGTCGGTGCGCCGAGCACCACGCCGAGCACGCGCACCTTCGTGTCGCCGACGGGGACCTGCGCCGAGAACAGCAGGCAGTTGCCCGCCTCGTCGGTGTTGCCGGTCTTGATGCCGTCCATGCCCTCGAAACCGAGGAGTGAGTTGGTGTTGTCCTGCGCCCCCGCGCCCGGAAGGGTCACGGATTTCTCCGACACGATCGACGACAGCGCCGGCGACGCGAGGACGAGCTTGCCAATGCCGATGAGGTCCTTCGTGGTGCTGACGTTGCCGGGGTCGAGGCCGTCGGGGGTGACGATCTTCGTGCCCGAGAAGCCGTTCTGCGCCAGCCAGCCGTTCGCGGCCTTCACATACGCATCGACCGATCCATACGCCCAGTCGGCGAGCGAGATGGCGTAGTTGTTCGCCGACGGGAGCAGCATCGCCTCGAGCGCCTGCTTCTCGGTCATCGAGGTGCCGGCGACGACCGGAGCCCACGACCCGCCCGCGCCGATGACCTGGTTCCAGATGTCCACATCCCGCTGGGTGAAGGCGATGTCGGGACCCTGCTCGTCGCCGTTCAGCGGCTTCTTGTCGAGCACGACCAGCGCGGTGATGGTCTTGGTGACGCTCGCGATCGGGACGCTCGCGTCGCTGCCGTGCGACGCCGACGCGCCGGGATAGTCCGGGGCCAGGATCGCCGCGGACCCGTACCCGGGCCACGCGAGCTGCGCCGCCGGCTGGACGATCGTCTTGTCGTGCGCGGTGACCGCTGCCGTCGCAGGAACGGGCGCCACGAGCGAGCCGACGACGTAGACGAACGCCATCAGGATGGCCGCGAGCAGCCCGAAGACGACGATCCGGCGACGGCGGTACACGTTCCGCGGAACACGGCGCGGCGGATCGACGGGAACTTGCTGGGGCACGGTGAGATGCTAGCCGGGCCTACCGATGCGACGGCTGAGAACGCGCGCGCAGCGCCCACAATGCGACTGCAGAGGCCGAGGCGACATTGAGCGAGTCGACCCCGTGCAGCATCGGGATGGTGACCACCGTGTCCGCCGCGGCCAGCGCCCGGCGGCTGAGCCCGTCGCCCTCGGCGCCGAAGACCATCGCGATCCGCTCGGGGGGCGCGGCCGCGTAATCGTCCAGGGTCACGGCGTCGTCGGCGAGGGCCAGCGCGGCGATGTCGAAGCCGGCGTCATGCAGCAGCGGCGCCGCCGCATCCCACTCGGGCAGCCGCGTCCACGGCACCTGCAGCACGGTTCCCATGCTCACCCGGACGCTGCGCCGGTACAGCGGGTCGGCGCAGCGCGGCGTGACGAGCACGGCATCCGCGCCGAGTCCGGCGACCGCGCGGAAGATGGCCCCGACGTTCGTGTGGTCGACGATGTCCTCCAGCACCACGACGCGGCGCGCATCCCGCAGCAGCTCGGCGGGGTCGGGCAGCTCCGGCCGGTGCATGGCCGCCAGCGCGCCCCGGTGCAGGTGGTATCCGGTGAGCTTCTCGAGCGTCGCCGCGTCGCCGACGAACACCGGCACCTCCGGGTATGGCGCGAGCAGCGGCTCGATGTCGGGCAGCCACTGCTCCTGCAGCAGCACCGACCGCGGCCGGTGCCCGGCGGCCAGGGCCCGCGTGATCACTTTCGTCGACTCCGCGATGTACAGGCCGCCGGCGGGCTCGGTCACCCGGCGCAGGGCCACGTCGGTCAGGCGCGAGTAGTCGGCGAGGCCGTCGGCCTCCAGGTCGTCGATGCGGTGCAGGAGCATGGCGTCCACATTGCCAGGCCGACGAAACAAATCCGAAAACTGGGGTGTTTAGAGTGGAGGAGGATCTGGAGGTGCCTGTGACCACGCTGACGACCGAGCTCCCGCCGGAGCTCGCCCGCGGCATCGACCAGACCGTCGAGCTGCTGAGCGGTCGCCGCTTCGCCGTGCTGACCGGCGCGGGCGTGTCGACCGACTCCGGCATCCCGGACTACCGCGGCGAGGGCGCACCGAAGCGCACGCCGATGACCTTCCAGCAGTTCCTCTCCGACGACCGTTTCCGCCGGCGCTACTGGGCGGGCAGCCACCTCGGCTACCGCCGGTTCGCGGCCGCATACCCCAACGACGGCCACCGCGCGCTCGCGAAGCTGGAGGCAGCGGGCGCTGCGAACGGGGTCATCACCCAGAACGTGGACGGGCTGCACAAGCAGGCGGGGTCGCGTCGCGTCGTCGACCTGCACGGCGCGATGGACCGGGTGCTCTGCCTGGTCTGCGGCCAGATCTTCGCCCGCGAGGCCATCACCGCGCGCATCGACGCCGCCAACCCGTGGCTCGACACCGAGGGCGCTGTGGAGATCGCCCCGGACGGCGACGCGATCGTCACCGACATCGACGCCTTCGTCGTCCCGGACTGCACGGTCTGCGGCGGTCACCTGAAGCCCGACGTCGTGTTCTTCGGCGAGTTCGTCCCGGCGGAGAAGTACCGCGAGGCGAGTGCTCTTGTGCGCTCGGCCGACGCGCTCGTCATCGCCGGCTCGTCGCTGGTCGTCAACTCCGGGATCCGGCTGCTCGAGGAGGCCCGCCGCCGCCGCCTCCCCATCGTCATCGTCAACCGGGGTCAGACCAAGGGCGACGGGCGCGCTGCCATTAAGCTGGACGGCGGGACGACGGAGACGCTCGTCGAGCTGGCCAAACGGCTCGGCTAGGCACCGCCGGCCGGCGTCACCCGCGTCCCGCGGCGAAAGGACGCGCGTGACCTTCATCTCCCTCGTTCGGCACGGTCAGACCGACTGGAACCTGGCCAAGCGCATCCAGGGCTCCAGCGACATCCCGCTCAACGACACGGGACGCGACCAAGCCGAGACGACCGGGCGCGCGCTCTCGGGAGGCCGGTTCGACGCGATCTACGCGAGCCCGCTGTCCCGGGCGGTGGAGACCGCGCGCATCATCGCCGGCCACGTCGGGCTCGGCGACCCGCAGCGCCTGCCGGCCGTCGCCGAGCGCAACTACGGCGAGGCCGAAGGGCTGACCGGCGCGCAGATCCTCGACCGGTGGCCGGAAGGGACGCCCGTGCCGGGCCGCGAGACGCGCGACGAGGTCGTCGCGCGGGCATTGCCGGCGCTGCGTGAGCTGGGCGAGCAGCATCCCGGCGAGAACGTCATCGTCGTCAGTCACGGCGGCGTCATCTCGTCGCTGGTGCGGCACGTCACCGACCACGCCCTCCCCGGGCCGGGCGAGCTCATCCCGAACGGGTCGGTGCACCGCTTCATCTACGACGAGGGCGAACTGACGCTCGACCGGTTCAACCTCGGCCCGGAGGACCGCGATCTGTTCACCGCGTCGGTCATGTGACGAGAGGCGGGATGCGCGTCAGCGCGACCGGGCCGCCGTCGTCTCCAGCACGGTGAGCAGGTGCCGTGCCGACCCGTCCCAGGTGTACCGCTGCGCCTGCGCCCTGCCGGCGGCCGAGCGTGCCGCCCACACGCCGTCCTCCTCCAGGTGCCGCACGCGCGCCGCGACCTCGTCGGCCGCGTCTGCGGGGAAGAACAGCGCCGCCTCCCCGCCGATCTCGCGGAAGATGGGGATGTCGCTGACCACCACCGGCGTGCCGAGTTCCATGGCCTCCACCAGCGGGATGCCGAAGCCCTCGTCGTGGGATGCCGTCACCAGCGCCGTCGCGGCGGCCAGCGTCTCCGCGTACTCCTCGTCGCTCGCCCCGTCGTGGAAGACGATGCGCGCGCCTGGAGCGAGTTCGGAGAGGCGCCCGCGCTCGGCGTCCGAGACGCGGCTCATCAGGTGGAGCGTGTAGTCGGGCAGCAGCGCGGCGGCCCGCACCAACGTGTCCACGTTCTTGTAGGGCATGAACGAGCCCATGTAGACGAGGCTCTTCGACTCGGGCGCCGTGCGCTCGGCACGGCCCGGCGCGAGGGCGGGCATGTCGGCGGCGTTCGGGACGACGTAGACCGGCTTCTTCGTCAGATGGTGCTCCGCGATGAGCCCCTTGGTCGTCTCCGACACCGTCACGACGGCGTCCGACCGGTTCAGCAGCATCCGCTGCGGCCACCACGCCAGGTGGTACAGCCTCCACAGCCCGCGGACGAACGCAGGAAGATCGCGCGGCGGCGTCGGGTGGCGGTAGTAGATGAGGTCGTGCACCGTCAGCACCAAGCGATACTTCCGGCCGAAGCCGCCCATGGTCTGCATCGGCGTGAAGACGATGTCCGGGTCGAGCTTGTTGACCGTACGGGCGACCCACGGCTCCCCCACCGCAGTGGGCGACGGGATGAGCTCCCACGGCAGGTCGGGCAGCAGCTCCAACTGCCGGTGGTCGCTGATCAGCATGGTGACCGGATGCAGCCTGGCGAGCGCCGTCACGACGCCCGCGGTGTAGCGGCTGATGCCGTCGTGGCGCCCGATGCGGGTGTAGCGGCAGTCGAAGAGGATCTTCACGCGGGCTCCCCCAGGAACCGCTCGACGGCCTCCGCGGCCGACACCGGCGTCTCGTAGTGGATGAGGTGCCCGACATCCGGGATGACGACCAGCTCCGCGTCCGGGAACAGCGTCTGCAGCCGGAACTCGGCCTCGATCGGCGTGATGTCGTCCTTCTCGGCCGCGACGAGCAGCGTCCGCTCCGGGACCCGTGCCGCGTACTCGCTCACGTCGTGCGAGACGGACGCGCGGAACGCCTCCAGCACCACCCGCCGGTCGCTGAAGGCCGAGAAGTAGCGATCGTGCTGGTCGTGGATCCAGCGGCGGAGGGACGCATCCCTCGTCTTCGCCATCGCCATGCTCATGACGCGCACGATGACGCGATTCCGCAGGAGCCCGAAGCCGAGGCGCTCGGGAAGGACGGCGGCGAGCCAGTAGTAGAAGATCGCCAGGCGCGTGAAGACCCCGCGCGGGCCCTCCAGCGCCGGCTGCCCGATCGGGTTGACGAGCACGACGGCGTCGGGGCGGGACGACGCGCCCGACGCCAGCGCGCCGGCCACCACGATGGACCCGAACGAATGCCCCAGAAGCACCACCCGGCCGGACGCGGGAAGCTCCAGCCCGGCGACGAACTCCCGCAGCCAGCGGCCGTAGCCGTCGATGTCGTGCGCCGCCTCCGTCATCGGCGTCGACTCCCCGAAGCCGGGCAGATCGGGCGACACCATCCGCATCCCGCGCAGCTGCGCGACCAGCGGCTCGAGGCCGTGGTGGTCTCCGCGGAAGCCGTGCACGAGCACCAGCGTGGTGTCCGCATCCGGGTCGCCGTAGTCCCAGAAGCGGGTGGTCGAGCCGAGGATGCGGAGGGCTCCCTCGCGGACGGGGATGCGCTCGAGATCGGCGGCGTAGGGAGAGGTGATGGACATCGTCCGACAGTCTAGGCAACTCCAGGCGCGCGGAACCCCGGATGAACCATAGACTTCACTGGTTGTAATCGTTTGCATCGGCCGTGCGCCGAAAGGAGAACCGTGAGTTTCACCGCGCCCATTACGCTGCCCGGACTCGCCCTCGATCCCCAGTGGTACCGCCGTTCGGTGTTCTACGAGGTCATGGTGCGGTCGTTCGTCGACAGCAACGGGGACGGTTCCGGCGACATCGCCGGGCTCACCTCCAAGCTCGACTACCTGCAGTGGCTCGGGATCGACGCGCTGTGGCTGCCGCCGTTCTTCCGGTCGCCGCTGCGCGACGGCGGGTACGACGTCTCCGACTTCAAATCGATCCTGCCGGAGTTCGGGACGATCGACGAGTTCCGCGAGCTCGTCACCAAGGCTCACGAGCGCAACATGCGCATCATCATCGACCTGCCGATCAACCACACCTCGGATCAGCACGAGTGGTTCCAGCAGTCCCGCTCCGACCCCGAGGGACCGTACGGCGACTTCTACGTCTGGAACGACACCGACGACAAGTGGCCGGACATCCGCATCATCTTCGTCGACACCGAGGACTCCAACTGGGCGTTCGACGAGGCGCGGCGCCAGTACTACTTCCACCGCTTCTTCTCGCACCAGCCCGACCTCAACTTCGAGAACCCGGCCGTGCACGAGGCGATGTACGACATCGTCAAGTTCTGGCTCGACCTCGGCGTCGACGGATTCCGGCTCGACGCCATCCCGTACCTCTACGAGTCCGACGAGGGCAACGGAGAGGGCGAGCCGAAGACCCACGAGTTCATCATCCGGCTGCGCGAGTGGGTCGATCGCGAGTACCCCGGCCGCATCATGATCGCCGAGGCGAACCAGTGGCCCCGCGAGGTCGCGGCGTTCTTCGGAAGCGAGGAGGAGCCGGAGTGCCACATGGCCTTCGACTTCCCCGTCATGCCGCGCATCTTCTACGCGCTGCGGTCGCAGCAGGCCGGCGAGCTGGTCCGCGTCCTCTCGGAGACCACCGACGTGCCCGAGGGGGCGGCGTGGGGCGTGTTCCTCCGCAACCACGACGAGCTGACCCTCGAGATGGTCAGCGAAGAGTACCGCCAGGCGATGTACGGCTGGAACGCCTACGACCCGCGGATGCGCGCCAACATCGGCATCCGGCGCCGCCTCGCTCCCCTGCTCGACAACTCCCGCGCCGAGCTGGAGCTCGCCCATGCGCTGCTGTTCTCGCTCCCGGGCAGCCCGTTCCTCTACTACGGCGACGAGATCGGGATGGGCGACAACATCTGGCTGCCCGACCGCGACTCCTCGCGCACCCCGATGCAGTGGACGCCGGACCGCAACGGCGGTTTCTCCAGCGCCGACCCGGGCAAGCTGTTCCTGCCGGTCGTGCAGTCGCTGGTGTTCCACTACAACCAGGTGAACGTCGAGGCGCAGCTGGCCCAGTCGCGGTCGCTGCTGCACTGGGTCCGCAACGTCATCCACGTGCGCAAGGCGCACCCGGTGTTCGG
Organism: Actinomycetes bacterium; assembly: GCA_023386675.1. Lineage (GTDB taxonomy): Bacteria > Actinomycetota > Actinomycetes > Actinomycetales > Microbacteriaceae > Leifsonia. Next base: position 4,199 of record JAEWJG010000278.1, on the reverse strand, counting down.
TCTGGGCGACATCCGCGTGCTGCCGACGGACCACGAGTCGGTGCTGGCGTTCATCCGGTCCTACGCGGGCAGCGGGACGCACTTCGGCGACCAGCCGGAGGACGTGCTGTGCGTGTTCTCGTTCGCTCACAATCCCGTGGCGGTGACGCTGGAGGCGCCGGAGTTCGCCGGGCGGACGCTGTACGACCTGTTCGGCGGTGCCGAGTTCCCGACCGTCGCGGAGGACGGCCGCTTCACCCTCACCCTCGGTACCCAGAACTTCTACTGGCTGCACATCGAGCCGCGTCGCGACTGACCCTCCCCGCGCCGCCCCACCCCTTCCCTGAAGTGCACGTAGTCGCGGTCTCCACCGGCGTGTCGACCGCAACAACGTGCACTTCGGCGTGTGATCCGGGCGAGTGACGGGGGTGGTGCTTAGCGTGAGGGGCATGAGCAACTGGCACCACCGTCTCGGCGTCTTCGATCTGGAGACCACCGGCATCGACGTGGAGTCGGCCAGGATCGTGACCGCGCACGTCGGCCTCCTCGATGAGACCGGCGAGGTGCTGCACCGCCGCGACTGGATTCTGGACCCCGGCGTCGAGATCCCGTCCGAGGCGACCGCGGTGCACGGCATCACCACCGAGCGTGCCCGGGAACTGGGGATGGATGCGGGCCGCGGCGTGGCCGCGATCGTCGCGCAGCTGCGCAGCCTGTTCGACCGCGACATCCCCGTCGTCGCTTACAACGCGCCCTACGACTTCACCCTTCTGGACCGCGAAGCCCGCCGCCACGGTGTCGCGCCGCTGGTCTCCCCCGGGCCGATCATCGACCCGCTGGTGATCGACAAGGCCGTGGACAAGTTCCGCCGCGGCAAGCGCACGCTCACCGTGACCGCGACCCACTACGGCGTCGACCTGCTCGCGGCCCACGACGCGGGGGCGGACGCGATCGCCGCCGGCCGCGTCGCGCAGGCGCTTGCGCGCCTCCACGCCGAGGAGCTCGCCCTGGAGGCCGCGGAGCTGCACCTGCGCCAGGTCGACTGGTGCCGCGAGCAGGCGGCGGACTTCCAGGAGTACATGCGGCGCGAGCGCGACCCGGAGTTCACGACGTCCGGAACGTGGCCGCTGCGCTGACCGGACACCGGGCGTTCCGTCCCCGCTTCCCCCGCATGCGGGGGCTGTTACGCCGGCCCGCTGGCCCGCTACTGTGTGCGCCATGAGCGACTCCAACCTGAACCCGCAGCCCCTCCCCCCGCAGCAGCAGCCCCAGTCCCAGCAGTCCTACGGCGCCCCTGCGCAGCCGGGCTGGAACGTGATGGCCATCGTCGCCTTCATCGCGACGTTCTTCATCAGCATCCTGGGCATCATCCTCGGCTTCGTCGCCCTGTCGCAGATCAAGCGCACCGGCGAGCAGGGTCGCGGCCTCGCCCTCGCCGCCATCATCATCGGCTTCGTGGCGCTCGCCCTCGGCATCATCATCTCGATCGTCGTCTTCGCTGCCGTCGCATCCAACCCCAACGTCTACCAGGGCTCCTGACTCCCGCCCCGCAACCACGAAGGCCCCCGTCCGGCGGACGGGGGCCTTCGTGCGTCAGATCAGCTCTTCCTGACCTGTGGCGAAGAGCGACCACGGCGGACATGCCCGAGAATCGACCGAAGGGGTTCCAGCCTGCTCATCCCGGTCCCCGAACTCACGCCGCAGGTAGTCGCCGAGGTTCTCGCCGTACGCGATGACGTCGGTCTGCCACACCGAGAAGACAGGTGCGCTCGCGGAAGCCGGAGCAGCCGGGACATAGCGATGTCCGTAGAGCGGGACGAGAACCGGCCAGTCGTCCAGGAAGCCGTTCGCTGCCTCCAATCGTGCGCGCAGCGACGACGGTCGAACACCCCAGGACGGCGCCCAGTAATCGTCGTTCTCGACATCCCACAGCACGCCGGCTCGCGGCCAGGCCAGGGCCTCTTCGAGCGGCGACGCGGGACCTCGCCAATCCCACCAACGCCCGCCAACCGGTTGCCCGACCGAGAGGAACGCGCGGTGGTCGACGCTGAAGCGGAATCCGAAGCGATGCTCCACCTGCGCCAGCTCATCATCGGTGAGACCAGGGTTCACGTCGACACCTCGCGTGCGCAACCAGCGCACATCCTCTTCCGCCGACACGATGAGGAGCTTATCGAAGGACATCCGGCGCCGAATCTCCGACGAGAGGCAGTCCTGCGGGAGATTCGATCCGGGTTCGGCCGAATTCCCGACGGCAGGGCAGCGCGACACGCGCACCCCGGACACGCCGAAGGCCCCCGTCCAGTGGGCGGGGGCCTTTGTGCTGCGGCTGTCGCCGCTGCGGCTTACTTGCCGAAGTTCTTGTAGCGCGAGTTGAACTTCTCGACGCGGCCGGCCGAGTCGAGGATGCGCTGCTTGCCCGTGTAGAACGGGTGCGACTCGGAGGAGATCTCGACGTCGATCACCGGGTAGGTGTTGCCGTCCTCCCACTCGATGGTCTTGTCGCTCGAGACGGTGGAGCGGGTGAGGAACGTCGCACCCGAGGCCAGGTCGCGGAAAACCACCGGGGCGTAGTCGGGGTGGATGCCAGTCTTCATCAGGACTTCCTTGTTGCGTGTCGTATTCGGTCGTGTCCGCGCCGGTCGGCGTGAGGACGGGAAGCTTGTCGGCCCAGACCGGGCCAGCTACCTACTTTAGCAGATCGGTGCCGGGAAACCGTTACTCGCTCGCGCGCGCGGCGTAGCGGCCGTCGGTCTCGGTCAGCTCGACCGCGACTCCGAACGTGTCGCTCAGGTTCTCGCTGGTCAGCACCTCGCCGATCGGGCCGGCGGCGGCGATCCGCCCGTCCGCCAGCAGCAGCGCGCGGTTGAAGCCCTGCGGGATCTCCTCGACGTGGTGGGTGACCATGACGATCGCCGGGGACTTCGGGTCGCTCGCATAGCCGCCGAGCAGCTTCACCAGCTCCTCGCGGCCGCCGAGGTCGAGGCTCGCGGCGGGCTCGTCGAGCAGCAGGATCTCGGGATCGGTCATCACCGACCGCGCGATCTGCACGCGCTTCTGCTCGCCGTCCGACAGGCTGCCGAAGGTCCGCTCCGCGAGGTGGTCGAGGTGCCACTCGGCGAGAACACGGTGCGCGCGGCGCTCGTCGATCTCCTCGTACAGCTCGTTCCAGCGGCCGGTGACCGCGTAGGCGGCCGTCATCACGACGTCCAGGACGCGCTCGTTGCGCGGGATGCGCCGGGCCAGCGCGCTCGACGCGAAACCGAGCAGCGGACGCAGCTCCGCCAGGTCGGTGTGGCCGACGGATTCACCGAGCACGACGGCCTCGCCGGAGCTCGGATGCAGGGCCGCCGCGGCGACCTGCAGCAGCGTGGTCTTGCCCGCGCCGTTCCGGCCCAGGATGACCCACCGCTCGTCCGGCTGGACCGCCCAGTCGATTCCCTGCAGGACGGGGTTGCCGTCCCGCACAACGGACACGTCGGTAAGTCGGAGAACGCTGTCGGCCATGCCCTCCAGCCTACCTGCGCCGGGCGCCCCTCCGTGACGAAGCGGACGGGTCAGCGCGCGAGGAGCGAGCGGTACACATCCCGGGTCTGCTCGGCGATCGTGGTCCAGCTGAACGAGGTCTCGGCGCGCTCGCGCCCGGCCTCGCCCATCTCCGCCGCGCGGGCAGGGTCGCTCACGACCTCGATCAGCGCAGCGGCCAGGTCGTCCACGAACCGCTCCGGGTCGGTCGGCGTCCCCGTGCCGTCCTGCAGCTGCTGGATGGGCACGAGCCGGCCGGTCACGCCGTCCACGATCACCTCGGGGATGCCGCCCGTCGCGGTGCCGACGACCGGCAGCCCGCAGGCCATCGCCTCGAGGTTCACGATCCCGAGCGGCTCGTAGATCGACGGGCAGACGAACACGGTGGACGCGGTGAGCGCGATCCGCAGCTCGTCGTTCGGCAGCAGGCGGTCGATCCACACGACGCCGTCGCGCTCGGCCTGCAGCTGCTCGACCAGCCCGGTCACCTCGGCGAGGATCTCGGGAGTGTCCGGGGCGCCGGCGCACAGGACGATCTGCACCTCCGGCGGCAGCTGGCGCACGGCGCGCAGCAGGTACGGCAACCCCTTCTGACGGGTGATCCGGCCGACGAAGATCACGGACGGACGGTCCGGGTCGATCCCGAGCGCCCGCGCCCGCTCGTCGTCGCGCAGGGGCTGCCAGCGCTCCAGGTC
>JAEWJG010000248.1 GCA_023386675.1 Actinomycetes bacterium | reverse complement strand
GGCTGACCCTCCCCCGCGAGGTGCACGACCTCGCGCACTGTCACGGCGTGTCCACCGCAACAACGTGCACCTCACCACCGACGGATACTCGAGATACGCGTCCCCGCACCGCGGGGCGTTTCCACCGCGCCCCCCACCTACGCCTGCGCGAGGTGCACGTAGTTGCGCTCCCTCGCGGCGTGTCGACCGCAACAACGTGCACCTCACCACCCACGCCCCCGCGAGGTACGCGCCCGCGCACGAGCGGGCGTGTCGACCGCAACAACCTGCCCCTCACCAACCGCGCCCCCGCGAGGTGCACGTTGTTGTGCTGACGTGCGGCGCGTCGACCGCAACAACCTGCACCTCGCCAACCGCGCCCCCGCGAGGTGCGCGACCTAGCGCCTTGTCACGGCGTGCCGACCGCAACAACGTGCACCTCACCGCCGACGCACCGCGAGGCGCACGACCTAGCGCCTTATCCCTGCTCATCCATCGAAACAACGTGCACCTCACCGCCGTCTGACTGCGAGGAAATGCGCCCCTGAACTAGCGGCCGTGTCGGCCGCAACAACCTGCACCTCACCATCCACGCTCCCCGAGGTGCACGTTGTTGCGCTCACTTGCGGCGCTTCGACCACAATAACCAGCACTTCAGGGGCCGACGCACCGCGAGGTGCACGACCTCGCGCTCTCGCGCGGAGTGTCCACCGCAACAACGGCACCTCACCGCCGTCACCGCGAGGTGCACGTTGTTGCGCTCCCTCGCGGCGTGTCGGCCGCAACAACGTGCACCTCAGCGCCGACGGCTACGCGGCGTGCGCGACCTGGCGGTCACGGCGCCCCTCTCGACCGCAACCACGCGCGCCTCGGCGCTGACGTAACGCGGTCAGACGATCGGCGGGCGGCCGGCGGCCGTCATGCGGGCGACGGTACGCCAGCGGAGGGGACGCCGCTCGCCCGGGTCCGTCCGCCAGCCCTCGGCCCAGCCGCCGAACCAGGCGCGCAGCACGGCCGGCTTGCGGAACCAGCGCAGCAGCTGGATGCCGGTCCACGATCCGACGTAGAGCGGGACGAGCACGGCGGGCAGGTTTCGCCGCGCCAGCCACACGCGGTTCCGGGCGTTGAGCCGGTAGTAGTACGAGTGCCGCGTCGGGGAGACCGACGGGTGCTCGGCGACGAGGTCGCCGGCGTACCACACGCGCTTTCCCTGGTCCCACACCTTCCAAGCCAGGTCGATGCCCTCGTGCGCGTAGAAGAACGGGGCCGCCCATCCTCCGGCGCGGTCGAACACCGCCCGCGGCATCACGATCACCGCCTCCAGCACGGCGAACACGTTGCTCGACCGCTCCGGGTCGCCCTTGCGGATGCGCGGGATCCACCGGCGCGGCGCCGGGGCGCCGTCGGGGACACGGAGGCGCGGCTGCAGCATCCCGATGCCCTGGTCGGCGCTCAGCTTGGCCACCGCGTCGGCGAGGAAGGTCGGCGACGGGATGTCCGCGTCGTCGTCCAGGAAGAACAGCCACTCGCCGGTGACCAGCGGCACTCCCGCGTTGCGCCCGGCCGGGATGCCGACGTTCTCCGGCAGCGCCAGCGAGCGCACGCCCGCGGGCAGCGGCGGGTCGGCGGTCGCCGGATCCCAGCCGTTGCCGACGACGACCGCGTCCGTCACCACGCCCTGCTGAGCGAGCACGGATTCCAGGCCGCGCCGCAGCTCGGCCGGCCGCGTGCCCTGCGTGAGCACGACGACCGCAACCGCGGGCAGCTCAGCCACGGACCCGCCGCGAGGCCATGATGGTCACGAAGTGGCCGACCAGCGCCAGGATCGAGAGCGGCACGAGCGCGACCAGGAGGATGCGGTCCGCGAGGGTGGCGCCGATGAACAGGCCGACGACCGAGAACACGAAGATCAGGATGGTCAGCTCGACCGAGTGGTACAGGCGGTGGAACGGCAGGAACCGGGCCGCCCGGCGCAGCGTGGCGACCAGGCCGTGGGTGGGCGCGTACTCCGACTGCGTGTCGGCGAGCTTCGGCAGCCCGGCGTTGGCGCGCGCCACGCGCACCATGTCGTTCAGGGCCTTATTGAGCACGATCACGAGGGCCAGCAGGGTGCCGAGGTTCGTCCACAGGAAATCCTGCGGCGCTTCGAGCGGGTAGCCCGCGGCCCGGATGCCGAGCACGATCGCGATGAGCGTCTCGGTCGAGTAGTGGCCGACGTTGTCGAGGAAGATCCCCGCCGGTGACGACGTGCCACGCCAGCGCGCGACCTCACCGTCGCAGCAGTCCACCAGCATCTGCAGCTGGCCGAGCACGAGCGCGAGCGCCGCGCCGGCGATGCCGGGGATGAGCAGGGATGCGGCGGTCGCCCATCCGGTCAGGATCATCAGTCCGGTCACGCCGTTCGCCGAGATCGATGTCTTCAGCAGGAACCACGTCAGGTACGGCGACAGGTTGCGCAGGTACAGGGACGCGGTCCAGTGCTCGGCGTTGCGGCGACCGCGCACCTCGGGGGGCTGCGCGACCGCCCGCAGCTCGGCGATCGAGGACGGACGGGCGCCGTGCGCCGAGGGTCCGGGTGCGGTCATGCCTACCTTCCCGTGTGGGCCGTGATGTTGCGGGTGAGCGACAGGTATCCGAGGACGAAGCCGATCCCCCAGCTGAAATGGATGCACGGCAAGACTACGAGAAACCACAGGAACGGGCGAAAACCGTCACGCCGTCCCCACAGCACCGCCGAGACGATCACGACGAGCGCGTACAGCGCGGGGATGGCGAAACCCCACAGCAGCCACGGAGCCGCCCCGAACGCGGCCTGCACGATGCCGGCGATGCCGAGCAGCGTGCCGACCGCGACGCCGACCACCATGACCGGAGGCGCGAAGTAGCGCAGGCCGTTGGACGCCGGGAAGCGGCGGGCCAGCTCCCCGCGCCAGATGCCCGTCGAGAACATCTGCCGCGCCAGCCGGTACACGTTCGGGCGGGGCCGGTAGGTCACCTTCAGCCGTGGAGTGAACCAGACCGTGCCGCCTGCCGTGCGGATGCGGCGGTTGAGCTCCCAGTCCTGCCCGCGCTTGATCTCTTCGTCGAAGAGGCCAACGTCGAGCAGGCGGTCGCGTCGGAAGACGCCGAGGTAGACCGTCTCGGCGGGTCCCGCCTCGCCGCCGACGTGCAGCTTCGTGCCGCCGAGACCCACCCGGCTGCCGTAGGCGCGCGCCACGGCGCGCTCGAAATCCGTCGTCCCCTGCGCATCCATCAGGCCGCCGACGTTGTCGGCACCGGTCTCGAGGATCGTCTCGACCGCGATACGCGCATAGTCGGGCGGAAGGACGCTGTGCGCGTCCACCCGGACGACGACCGGGTACCGCGACTCGCGGATGGCGAGGTTGAGCCCCGCGGGGGTGGAACCGACGACGTTCTCCACGACGCGGATGCGGGGATCGACGGCGGCGAGCTCCTCCACCAGTTCGGTGGTGCCGTCGATGCTGGGGCCGAGGGCGATGGTGACCTCGAACGGGCCCGTGTAGTCCTGCGCGAGAAGGCTGTCCACGGCGGCCCGGACGTGGGTGGCCTCATTGAGGACGGGCATCACATACGAGACACCCGGGAGGGTGTCAACGCTTTCGTCCGTCATCTGGTCCTTCGGTGTCGCGGGTCGGCGTCGAGCCTATCAGCCGGTCCTGCGCCGAAACCGGGAGCGCCATGACGGCGGAAGGCCGCCCCGCCCGTGGCGGGCCGGCCCTCCGGCTGGTCCGGAGCGGTGGCTCACTCCGCGGGGAGCGACCCCAGCGTGACGGAAGCGGTCTTGGTCTGCCCGCCGCGGATGTAGGTGATGTCGACCTTGGAGCCCGCCGCCTTCGCGCGCACCTGCGCGGTCAGGTCGGTGGCGTCGGTGATCGGGGTGTGGTCGAAGTTGACGACCACGTCACCCGCCTTGAGGCCGGCGTTCGCCGCCGCTCCCCCGCCGCTGACGCTCTTGATGAGCGCGCCGACCGTGGTGGCCTTCGCGTCGCTGCTGGCGTCGGCGACCGAGGCGCCGAGGAGGCCGTGACTGGCCTTGCCGTCCTTGATGATCTCGTCGGAGACGCGCTTCGCGAGGTCGGACGGGATGGCGAAGCCGACGCCGATGCTGCCCGACTGCGAACCGTCGGTGCTGGAGCCCCCCGCGCTCGCGATGGCGACGTTGACGCCGATCAGCTCGCCCTTGCTGTTGAGCAGCGCGCCGCCGGAGTTGCCCGGGTTGATGGACGCGTCGGTCTGGATCACCGGGAGGGAGATCGTGCCGGTGCTCTGCGTCTGCTGCTGCTGCGAGCCGGAGCCGCCCTGGTCGGGGAAGTTGAAGTTGAACGGGTTCTGGCTGCCGCCGCCGCTGTTCGAGTCGCCCTTCGGCGCCGCGGACGAAGCGATGCTGATGGAGCGGTTGAGAGCGGAGACGATGCCGTCGGTGACGGTGCCGGAGAGGCCGAGCGGGGCGCCGATGGCGACCGTGGTGCTGCCGACGTTGAGCTTGCTCGAGTCGCCCCAGGTCATCGGGGTCATGCCGGAAGCGTTGTCCAGCTTGATCACGGCGAGGTCGGTGGTCGGGTCGGTGCCGACGACCTTCGCGGTGTAGATCTTGCCGTCGTTGTCGGTGACCGTGACGCTCACGTTGCTGGCCTGGCCGTCGAGGGTGACGACGTGGGTGTTGGTGCGGACGTAGCCGTCGGAGGTGAGGACGATGCCGGAGCCGGTGCCGCCGGAGCTGGACGCGGTGACCGAGATCGTGACGACGCTCGGGGATGCCTTCGCAGCGACGGCCGTGACGGTGCTCGCATTGTTCGAGTCGTTGACGGTGATGTTCTGCGGGCCGGAGACCGTCTTGATGGTCGCGTTGCCCGCGTCGGTGGCGGCGAAGATGCCGACTCCGGCGCCGGCGCCGGCGACACCGCCGACGAGTGCGCCGATGGCGAGGGTCGCGATGATGAGGCCGGTGTTGCCGCGCTTCTTCTGCGCGGGCGCCGTCGCGGGCGCTGCGGGCGCGCCGGGAGCGGTGGCGTACGCCTGCTGGTGGCCGTCGGCGCCGTAGGGCTGCTGGCCGTAGCCGGCGGGCTGGCCGAAGGCGCCGTTGCCGTAGTGCGGCTGCTGCGGCTGCTGCCCGTACGGCTGGCCGTAGGGCTGCCCGTACGGCTGCGGCTGAACCGGCTGCGTCGGCTGGGTGTGCTGGGCCGGCGGGGTGTGCTGGGCCGGCGGCACCGGCGCCGTCGGCTGCTGCGCGGTCGGCTGC
>JAEWJG010000246.1 GCA_023386675.1 Actinomycetes bacterium | reverse complement strand
CTGGTCGCCGCCGTGCGCTCGGCGCGCACGGTCCTGATGCCGCTGTGGGCCGTCTCCATCGGACTGAGCGAGTCGAACACGGCGCTCATCATCGGCATCGCCGGCGCGGTCGACTTCGCCCTGTTCTATGCGAGCGGGCAGATCATGGACCGGTTCGGCCGGATGTGGAGCGCTATCCCGTCGATGATCGGGCTCGGTCTCGGGTTCCTGGTGCTGGCGTTCAGCCACGACCTCGGCTCGACGGTCGTCTGGTACATCGGGGTCTCGCTGTTCCTGTCGGTCGCGAACGGTATCGGCTCGGGCATCGTCATGACGCTCGGCGCCGACCTGGCCCCGACGGAGCGGCCCGCTGCCTTCCTCGGCGCCTGGCGGTTCTCCGCCGATGCGGGTCAGGCCGCCGCTCCCCTGTTCGTCTCGCTGCTCACCGCTCTGGTCTCGATCTCGTTCGCGAGCGGGGTCATGGGCCTTCTCGGACTGGTCGGCGCCGGAATGCTCGCCCGCTACATCCCGCGTTACGTGCCCCGGAAGGCGCGCCCGGCCTGAGAAGGGAATACCCTCGGCGGTGACGACGCTTCTCCATGCGCACGCATGAATCGAGGGATGAGATGGCCGCAATCGAACTCGGGATCGACACGTTCGGCGACGTGACGCTGGACGCCGACGGCGCACCGCTGCCGCAGGCGCAGGTGCTGCGGAACGTGGTCGCGGAGGGAGTGCTCGCCGACCGGGTCGGGCTCGACTTCTTCGGCGTCGGCGAGCACCACCGCGCCGATTTCGCCGTCTCCGCGCCGGAGGTCGTGCTCGCGGCGATCGCGGCGCAGACCGAGCGCATCCACCTCGGTTCGGCCGTGACGGTGCTCAGCTCGGACGACCCGGTGCGGGTGTTCCAGCGGTTCGCCACCCTCGACGGCATCTCGGGCGGCCGCGCAGAGGTCATCCTCGGCCGCGGGTCGTTCATCGAGTCGTTCCCGCTGTTCGGCTTCGACCTCGCGCAGTACGAGGAGCTGTTCGAGGAGAAGCTCAACCTGTTCACCGAGGTCAGGAAGCAGGAGCCGGTCACCTGGGAGGGCAACCTGCGGGCACCGCTCGCCGAGCAGTCCGTCTTCCCGCACCTCGAGCACGGCCTGCTGAAGACGTGGATCGGCGTCGGCGGCAGCCCGGAGTCGGTCGTCCGCGCTGCCCACTACGGACTCCCGCTCATGCTCGCCATCATCGGCGGGGGCCCGATGCGATTCCAGCCGCTGGCGGAGCTGTACCGGAAGGCGCTGGAGCAGTTCGGCCAGGATGCGACGCTCCCCATCGGCATCCACTCCCCCGGTTTCATCGCCGAGACCGACCAGGAGGCGAAGGACACGCTGTGGCCGCACTACGAGGTGATGACGAACCGGATCGGCCGCGAGCGCGGCTGGCCGCCCGCCTCCCGCGCCCGCTTCGAGCACGAAGCCGGACCGGACGGCGCGCTGGTCGTCGGCTCGCCGGAGACGGTCGCCCAGAAGATCACGTACGCGGCGAAGGGCCTCGGGGCGACCCGCGTCGACATCAAGATGAGCAACGGCACGCTGCCGCACGAGGATCTGATGCGGTCGATCGAGCTGTACGGCACGGAGGTCGCGCCGCGCGTCCATGAGCTAATGTCGTAGCCGCGCACAGCGCGCGGGAGTGGTGAAACTGGCAGACACGCAGGATTTAGGTTCCTGTGCTTCGGCGTGAGGGTTCGAGTCCCTTCTCCCGCACACTTTTTCGCACTCTTCGTGCAGCTTCCGGACACCTCCCGACGCTAAACTCGGCCACAGCTTCCCACCGACCCCTGGAGAACTGTGATCCATCACGCCGGCCTCATTCCGTGGCTCGACCCGAACACCATCATCCACGGGGCCGGTCCGTGGGCGCTGCTCGTCGTGTGCGGGATCATCTTCGCCGAGACGGGCCTCCTGATCGGATTCCTGTTCCCCGGTGACACGCTGCTGATCATCTCCGGGCTGCTGACCCACACCTCCCTGGTGTTCGGTGTCGACATCTGGTGGGTCTGCCTCGCGATCTCCTTCGCCGCGTTCGTCGGAGGCGAGGTGGGGTATCTCATCGGGCACAAGGCCGGGCCGAAGGTCTTCGAACGCAAAGAGACCGGCCTGTTCTCGATGGAGAACGTCCGGCGCACCAACCGCTTCTTCGAACGCTTCGGCGCGCTGGCGGTGATCCTGGCGCGGTTCGTGCCGATCGTCCGCACCTTCGCTCCGGTCGCCGCGGGCGTCGGCCACATGAACTACAAGAAGTACTCGCTCTACAACGCGCTCGGCGCGCTGATCTGGGGCGCGGGCGTCACCTACTTCGGCTACCTGATCGGGTACATCCCGCCGGTGGCGAAGTTCGTCTCCAGCTACATCGACATCATCCTCATCGGAGCGGTCGTCGTCACGCTGGTGCCGACGCTGTTCCACTACTTCCAGTCGGTCCGCAAGGCCAAGCGCAAGGCGGCGGAGGCGGACGTGACCGCTACGCCCGTGGTCGAGGAGCCGGCGACTCGCCCGGAGGCGTGAGGGCGCTCTCGTCGCGCTACGACGGAGATCTCGTCCCAAATCTCCGACGTTGAGCAGTCCGGCAGGAGAATCGCGCCGACGGCGTCCAAATCTCCTGCCACACGACTCAGCGGTGGAACTCGTCCTCGTGGGCGGCGTGCTCCGCGGGCTCGAGCTGGAACGTGGAGTGCTCCACGTCGAAGTGCTTCGTCAAGCAGCCCGACAGCTCGTCGAGCAGCGCGCCCGTGCGTCCCGAGCGGAACACCGACTGCTCGCACACCACATGCGCGCTGAACACCGGAGCGCCCGAGGTGATCGCCCACACGTGCACGTCGTGCACCGCGACCACGCCCGGCGTGCCGAGGATGTGATCCCGGATCTCGGCGACATCCGTGTCGGCCGGCGCGGACTCGCTCAGCACGCGCACCACATCCCGCAGCAGCGAGAACGCGCGCGGCACGATCAGCACGGCGATGAGCAGCGAGGCGATCGCGTCGGCGGGCATGAAGCCGGTGGTCAGGATGACGACCGCCGCCACGATGACGGTCACCGATCCGATGAGGTCGCCGAGCACCTCCAGGTAGGCGCCGCGCATGTTGATCGAGTGCCCGGCTGACGGGCGCAGGATGAGGAGGGCGCCGAGGTTCGCGACCAGGCCGATCACGGCGACGATCAGCATCGGGACGCTGTGCACCTCGGCCTCGCCGCCGACCAGCCGGCCGATGGCGCCGATGGTGACGGTCACGGCGACCACGACGAGGATGAGGCCGTTGATCAGCGCGCCGAACACCTCCGCACGCTGGAAGCCGAAGGTCTGCCGGTCGGTCGCCGGTCGCGCGGCGACGATGGTCGCCATGAGCGCGATAATCAGACCGGCCAGGTCGCTCAGCATGTGGCCCGCATCAGCGAGCAGCGACAGCGATCCGCTGAGCCACGCGCCCACGACCTCCACGACGAGGACCGCCGCCACGATGCCGATGGCGATCAGCAGGCGGTTGCGGTTGGCGGTGCGGCCGTGGTCGTGACTCATCTCAGCTTCTACGGTAGATAGAAGTCGCCGCTCCCGCCAGGGCCTGCGGCTAGATGGGAATGAGTGCCGTTCTCACGGCACACCGTTCAGCCGAGTTCGCGCAGCGCCGGGACGATCGCGGCCAGCGCCCGGGCGCGGTGGCTCTCGGCGTTCTTCTCGTCGAGGGTCAGCTCGGCGGCGCTCCGGTCGTGACCGTCCGGCAGGAAGATCGGGTCGTAGCCGTGGCCGTGCTCGCCGCGCGGCTCACGCGCGATGCTGCCCGGCCAGACGCCCTGCACGACGGTCGGCTCGCCGCCCCGCACGCCCAGCGCCAGCGTCGACGTGAAGTGCGCGGTGCGGTCCTCGTCACGGATGTCGGCGAGCTGGGCGAGCAGCAGGCGGATGTTCGCCTGTGCATCGCCGTGCGTCCCCGACCACAGCGCCGAGAAGATACCCGGTGCGCCGCCCATCACATCCACGCAGATGCCGGAGTCGTCGGCCAGCGCCGGAAGCCCGGTGTGGGTTGCGGCGGCGCGCGCCTTGATCACGGCGTTCTCCTCGAAGCTCGTGCCGTCCTCGACCGGTTCCGGACCGTCGTAGGTCACGATCTCCAGGCCCGGCACCTCGCGGCCCAGCAACTCCTGGAACTCCTGCGCCTTGCCCCGGTTGTGCGTGGCGAGGACGACGCGCACGCTCACGCCTCCGCGGCGGGCGCGAGGGTCGCGGTCTGGATGGCCGCCAGCTCGGTCGCGCCGCCGAGCGCCAGGTCGAGGAGGGAGTTCAGCTCGTTCCGGTCGAACGGCGCGCCCTCGGCCGTGCCCTGCACCTCCACGAACAGCCCGCGCCCGGTGACGACGACGTTCATGTCCGTCTCGGCGCGCACATCCTCCACGTAGGCGAGGTCGAGCATCGGCGTGCCGTCGATGATCCCGACCGAGACGGCCGACACGGAGTCGATGAGCGGCGTGGCCTTCTGGCCGATGAAGCGGTGCTCACGGCCCCACTCCAGGGCCTCGGAGAGCGCGACGTAGGCGCCGGTGATGGCCGCGGTGCGCGTGCCGCCGTCGGCCTGCAGCACGTCGCAGTCGAGCACGATGGTGTTCTCGCCGAGCGCCTTCATGTCGACGACCGCGCGCAGGCTGCGTCCGATCAGGCGGCTGATCTCGTGGGTGCGGCCGCCGACGCGTCCCTTGATGGACTCGCGGTCCATCCGCTCGTTCGTGGAGCGCGGCAGCATCGCGTACTCGGCGGTGACCCAGCCGCGGCCCTTGCCGGACATCCAGCGCGGGACGCCGTTCGTGAAGGAGGCCGTGCACAGCACCTTCGTGTTGCCGAACGAGACGAGCGCCGACCCCTCGGCCTGGCGGCTCCATCCGCGCTCGATGGTCACCGGGCGGAGCTGGCTGGGGGTGCGCCCGTCGGCGCGGGTGATGTCGGTCACGGATTCTCCTCGATGGATGGTCTACAGCGGCAGGTCGATGACGCCGGTCTGCACCAGGTCCACGGCCGAGACCTCTGGACCGATGAACCGGTGCGCCAGGCGCAGGAAGTGGTCGGCGTCCGAGCCGGTGGCCTCGTAACGGATGGTCGGCGGCAGGGGCGAGCGTCGCTCCAGGCCCTGGCCGACGAGCGTGCGGTACACGTCCTTCGCGGTCTCGGTGTCGCTCGACACCAGCGAGACGCCCTCCCCCATCACGTACGAGATCGCGCCCTTGAGGAACGGGTAGTGCGTGCATCCCAGCACCAGGGTGTCCACGTCGGCGTCGCGCAGCGGCTGCAGATACTCGGCGGTGACCCGCAGCACCTCCTCGCCGCTGGTGATGCCGGCCTCCACGAACTCCACGAAGCGCGGGCAGGCCTGCGTGAAGAGCTGGAGGGTGGGAGCGGCGGCGAACGCGTCCTCGTAGGCGCGGGAGGCGATGGTGCCGACGGTGCCGATCACGCCGACCCGGCCGGTGCGCGTCGCGGCGACGGCACGGCGGACGGCCGGTTGGATGACCTCGATGACCGGCACGTCGTACCGCTCGCGCGCATCCCGCAGCATCGCCGACGACGCCGTGTTGCAGGCGATCACGAGCAGCTTGACGCCCTGGTCGACCAGGAAGTCGAGCACCTCGAGGGAGTAGCGGCGCACGTCCGCGATGGACTTCGGGCCATACGGGCTGTGCGCGGTGTCGCCGACGTACAGCAGCGACTCGTTCGGGAGCTGATCCCGGATCGCCCGGGCGACGGTCAGCCCGCCCACTCCCGAGTCGAAGATCCCAATCGGCGCATCCGTCACAGCAGTCCAGCCTACCCGGCCGCCTCCCCGACCCGGCCGCTCGGATGTGCGCTGAACGCGTGAGTAGGCTGGCGACGTGACCGAGACTCCCGCGTCCACCGCCTTCCTGACCGATCGCTACGAGCTCACGATGCTCGACGCCGCCCTGCTCGCCGGCACGCACGACCGCGAGTGCGTGTTCGAGGCGTTCACCCGCCGTCTTCCGGCCGGCCGCCGCTACGGGGTGCTCGCCGGCACCGGGCGCCTGCTGGAGCTGATCGAGCAGTTCCGGTTCGGGGACGCGGAGCTGCAGTTCCTGCGCGACAACCACGTCGTGCGCGACGAGACGGTCGACTGGCTGGCGGATTACCGTTTCTCGGGCACCATCCGCGGCTACCGCGAGGGCGAGCTGTTCTTCCCCGGGTCGCCGTTCTTCATCGTGGACGCGCCCTTCGCCGAGGGCGTCATCCTGGAGACGCTGCTGCTCAGCGTGTTCAACTACGACTCAGCGGTCGCTTCTGCGGCGGCACGCATGGTGTCCGCCGCGGGCGGCCGCCCGCTCGCCGAGATGGGCTCCCGCCGGGCGAACGAGCGCTCGGCGGTCGCCGCCGCCCGGGCAGCGTTCATCGCCGGCTTCTCCGCCACCTCCAACCTGGAGGCGGGCCGCACCTGGGGCGTGCCCACCATGGGCACCGCCGCGCACGCCTTCACGCTCCTGTTCGACAGCGAGGAGGCCGCGTTCCGGGCCCAGGTGGATGCGCTCGGACCCGGCACGACGCTGCTGGTCGACACCTTCGACGTCGAGAAGGGGATCGAGACGGCCGTGAAGGTCGCGGGCCCAGAACTCGGCGCCATCCGCCTCGACTCCGGCGACCTCCCGAAGCTCGTGAAGCAGGTGCGCGCGCAGCTCGACGACCTCGGCGCGACGAAGACCCGCATCACCGTGACCAACGACCTCGACGAATTCACGATCGCCGCGCTCGCGGCATCCCCGGTCGACTCGTACGGCGTGGGCACGTCCGTCGTCACCGGCTCCGGCTCCCCCGCCTCCGGCATGGTGTACAAGCTGGTCGCGCACCGCAGCCGCGGCGGCGAGGGCGAGTGGATCCCGGTGGCCAAGAAGTCGGAGCACAAGGCCAGCGTCGGGGGCCGGAAGCGCCCCGTCCGCCGCCACGACGCGAACGGCACGGCCATCGCCGAGGTGGTGCACATCGTCGAGAAGGGCGACACCCCTGACGACACCGGCCGCGACCTGCTGATCCCGCTCATCACCGATGGCGAGGTGCATCGGGAGCACCTCGGGATCGAGGGGACACGACGCGCACGCGAGCACCGCGAGCTGGCGATGAGCGAGCTGCCGGACGAGGCGTTCCGCCTGGGCCGGGGCGACCCGGTGCTGCCGACGATCTTCGAATGAGCACCCGGACATTCGACGCCCTCCTCGCAGAGGGCGAGGCGGTGCCGACCGACGGGTGGGACTTCTCCTGGTTCGAGGGGCGGGCGGTCGAGGAACGACCGAGCTGGGGCTACGCGAGGCGGGCGTCCGCTCGCGCGAGCTCGGCCCCGAGCGCGCTGGATGTGCAGACTGGAGGCGGGGAGGTGTTCGCCGAGATCCTCCGCGGCGCCGATCCCGCTCCGGTACGTGTGGCGGCGACGGAGGGATGGTCGCCCAACGTGCCGCTGGCGCGGGACGCCCTCGGCCCCTACGGCGGCACGGTCAGACCGGCGGACGAGGACGCCCCGCTGCCGTTCGGCGACGAGAGCTTCGCGCTCGTGCTGAGCAGGCATCCCGTACCGGGCCGGGAGAACCTGTCGGAGGTGCGTCGCGTGCTGGAGCTGCAGGGCGTCTACCTGTCGCAGCAGATCGGCGAACGGTCCAACGCCGAACTGTACGAGTTCCTCCTCGGCCCCCAGCCGTCGGTCGCCGTGCCCCGCATCGAGAAACTGAGGATGCACGCCGCCCACGCGAGTCTCGAGATCGTCGAGCTGCGCGAGGAGCGTTCCCGCATCGAGTTCTACGACATCGCCGCCGTCGTGTACTTCCTGCGCAAGGTGGTCTGGACGGTGCCCGGCTTCACCGTCGCCGCGTACCGGGAACGGCTCCGCGACATCCACGACATCATCCAGCGCAACGGCTCCTTCGTGAGCCACAGCAGCCGTATCCTGCTCGAAGCGCGCCGTCCCGCGTAGACCCGCGGCTCGTCGTCCTACTCGCCCTGCAGCCCCTCGTAGATCTCGCGGCAGGTCGGGCAGACCGGGAACTTCTCGGGGTCGCGGTTCGGCGTCCACATCTTGCCGCACAGGGCCTTGACGGGCTTGCCGGTCATCGCAGATTCGAGGATCTGCTCCTTCTTCACGTAGTGCGAGAAGCGCTCGTGATCGCCCGGCTCCTGGTTCTGCAGCAGCTCCTCGAGCTCGCGATCGAGCGTGGTCGCACCGCCGCCGCTTGGCATGCCGCCGGGCTCGGAGATGCTCGCTTCGTTCATGCCTCCAGTGTAGACGCCCAGGGCTGCGACGCCCCTGGACGGATCAGCCGGGGCTCAGTCGTTGCGGTTGGCGAACGCCATGAGTTCCGGCCCGCGCCGGTCGACGACCCGGCCGCCCAGCCAGAGTCCGGCGAACAGCGTCCCGAAACCGATCACCACCGCCACGACCGGCGCGACGGCCAGCCAGAACGCGTTCACGGTGAGCCCGAGCACGAGGAAGATCAGCACCGGCGACGACAGGATCAGGATGGCGAAGAAGCTGAGCGACTGCACCACCGCCGCCGACGCGCCCGAGGTCTGCGGCTGGGTGAACGCGCTGTCGCCGGGCTTCGTCGCGGGGTACGGGAACAGCGCGGAGGAGATGCTCGACAGCCCGAGCCCGATGACCAGGATGGCGCCGCTCAGCGCCGCGACCGACGGGAGCACCGCCCAGTCCCCGAAGACGATCGTGGTCGCGATGGACCCGAGCACGAGTACCGGGATGCCGACGACGACCGGCGGGAACATGCGCCCGGCGCGGTCGGCGAGCCCGCGCGTCCCCGAGACCAGGTGCAGCCAGATCGCCGTGCTGTCGTAGGCGAGGTCGTTGTGGATGCTCCAGCCCAGGAACAGG
>JAEWJG010000243.1 GCA_023386675.1 Actinomycetes bacterium | reverse complement strand
CCACCAGCGCCTCCCGCGCGTCCGCCCGGCGGGCGGGGTCGACCGCGTCCTCCAGGTCGAGGATGACCGCATCCGCCCGCTCCAGCGCCTTGCCGTACCGCTCCGGCCGGTCGGCCGGGCAGAACAGCAGCGCCGGTCCCCACGGGAACGGGCGCCCTGCTGCGGTCACAGGATGCCGTCCGGCGAGGTCGCGCCGGGGTCGAGGGCGTCGGCGTCGGCCGCTCCCCCGGCGTCCACGGTGCTGATGGGTGACGCATCCCGGCACCACACCATCACCTGGCGGGTCGCTGTCGCGACGATCACGCCGTCCTGGTTGCGGCCGGTGTGCTCGAGGGTGACGATCCCCTGTCCCGGCCGCGAGGCCGACAGCCGCTTGCCCAGCACGACCGTCTCCGAGTACAGCGTGTCGCCGTGGTGCAACGGGTGCGGGAACGACACCTCGCTGAACCCGAGGTTCGCGACGATGGTGCCCTGCGTCAGCTGCGTCACGGAGGCTCCGACGATGGTGGCGAGCGTGAACATCGAGTTGACGAGCCGCTCCCCGAACGGCTGCCGTGCCGACCACGCCGCGTCGAGGTGCAGCGCCTGGGTGTTCATGGTCAGGGTGGTGAAGAGGACGTTGTCCGCCTCCGTCACCGTGCGGCCCGGCCGGTGCAGGTAGCGCGTGTCCGGCTCGAACTCCTCGTAGTACAGGCCGCGCTGCTCGATCTCGCGCATCAGGCCGCCTCCTCCGTCAACTCGACCGCGAGCGGCGCGCCGGTCGCGGCGAGCACCTCGTCCACCGTCACGCCGGGCGCGGTCTCGCGCAGGACCAGGCCGTCGGGCGTGACGTCGATGACGGCGAGATCGGTGATGATTCGGTCGACGCATCCGGTGCCCGTGAGCGGGAGCGTGCACTCCTGGAGGATCTTCGGGCGCCCCTCCCTGTCGACGTGCTCCATCATGACGATGAGCCGCTTGGCGCCGAAGACGAGGTCCATCGCGCCGCCCATCCCCTTGACCATCTTGCCGGGGATCATCCAGTTCGCCAGATCGCCCGCGGCGCTGACCTCCATCGCGCCCAGGACGGCGAGGTCGACGTGCCCGCCGCGCACCATCCCGAACGACAGAGACGAGTCGAAGTAGGCGGCGCCGCGGTTCACGGTGACGGTCTCCTTGCCCGCGTTGATGAGGTCGGGGTCTACCGCGTCGTCCGTGGGATACGGACCCACCCCGAGCACGCCGTTCTCCGAGTGCAGGATGACCTCGACGCCCTCGGGGATGTAGTTCGGGATGAGGGTGGGCATCCCGATCCCGAGGTTGACGTACTGGCCGTTCTCGAGCTCGCGCGCCACACGGGCGGCGAGCTCCGTACGGGTGAGGCTCATCGTGCGCTCCCTTCGGCGACGGTGCGCCGCTCGATCCGCTTCTCGACGCCCGGCGCGTGCACGACGCGCTGGACGAAGATGCCCGGGCAGTGCACCTGCCCGGGGTCGAGCTCGCCAGGCTCGACGAGCTCCTCGACCTCCGCGATGGTGACGCGGCCGGCCATCGCAGCGAGCGGGTTGAAGTTCATCGCGGCGGCGTGGAAGACGAGGTTGCCGTGCCGGTCGCCCTTCGCGGCGTGCACCAGGGCGAAGTCGGGACGGAGGGACCGCTCCAGCACGTACTCGGCGTCGTCGAACGTCCGCACCTCCTTCGGCTCGCTGGCGACGGCGACCGAGCCGTCGGCGGCGTAACGGCGCGGAAGGCCCCCGGTGGCGATCTGCGTTCCGACGCCCGCCGGCGTGAAGAAGGCGGGGATGCCGGCGCCGCCCGCGCGCAGCTTCTCGGCGAGGGTGCCCTGCGGGGTGAGCTCGACCTCCAGCTCGCCGGAGAGGAACTGACGCGCGAACTCCTTGTTCTCGCCGACGTACGAGCTGGTCATCTTGGCGATGCGGTGCTCGGCGAGCAGGAGTCCGAGGCCCCAGTCGTCGACGCCGCAGTTGTTGCTCACCACCTGGAGGTCGGTCGTGCCGTCGTCGAGCAGCGCCTGGATGAGCGCGCTCGGGATGCCGCACAGGCCGAAGCCGCCGACGGCGCGCGTAGCGCCGTCCGGGATGTCGGCGACCGCCTCCGCGGCCGTCGCCACCGTCTTGTCGATCATCCGTCCTCCTCCTCGTCGAGTGTCTGGCCGCCTACGGATCCAGGCTAGGCGTCGAAGCCCAGCGCGCGGGAGATGATCATGAGCTGCACCTCGGTGGTGCCCTCGCCGATCTCCAGGATCTTCGAGTCGCGGTAGTGCCGCGCGACCGGGTTCTCGTTGAGGAAGCCGTAGCCGCCGAAGATCTGCGTCGCGTCACGGGCGTTGTCCATGGCCGCCTCGCTGCCGACCAGCTTGGCGATGGAGGCCTCCATCTTGAAGGGCTTGCCCGCCATCAGCTTGAAGCACGCGTCGTAATAGGCGAGCCGGGCCGCATGCACACGCGCCTGCATCCGCGCGATCTTGAAGGCGATGTACTGGTTGGATCCGATCGAGCGGCCGAAGACGTTCCGGGACTTCGCGTACCGCACCGCCTCCTCCAGGCAGCCCTGCGCTGCACCCGTGCAGAGCGCCGCGAAGGCGACCCGGCCCTCGTCGAGGGTCTGGAGGAAGTTGGCGTAGCCGCGGCCGCGCTCGCCCAGGAGGTTGGCCTCCGGCACGTGCACGTCCGTGAGCGTCAGCGGGTGCGTGTCGGAGGTGTGCCAGCCGACCTTGTCGTAGACCGGCTCTGCCACGAATCCCGGGGTGCCGGTCGGGACGATGATCGCCGACAGCTCCTTCTTGATCGAGCCGTCCGCGCGCCGCTCCTCGCCGGTCACGGCGGTGATGGTGACCAGCTTGGTGATCTCCGAACCGGAGTTGGTGATGAACTGCTTGGTGCCGTTGAGCACCCACTCGCCGTCGCGCAGGATCGCCGTGGTCTTGGTGCCGGAGGCGTCCGAGCCGGCGTCGGCCTCCGTCAGTCCGAACCCGGCGAGCGCTTCGCCGCGCGCGAGCATCGGCAGCCACTCCTGCTTCTGCTCCTCGGTGCCGTTGCGGTAGATCGGCATGGCGCCGAGGCCGATTCCGGCCTCGAGGGTGACGCCGATGGACTGGTCCACGCGCCCCAGCTGCTCGACGGCGAGGCAGAGCGACAGGTACTCCTTGCCCTGTCCGCCGTACTCGACCGGGAACGGGAGGCCGAACAGGCCCATCCGGCCCATCTCGGCGATGATGCCGTACGGGAGGCTGCGCTTGGTGTCGTACTCGTAGGCGGCGGGGGCGACGACCGTGTCGGCGAAGTCGCGGACCTCGTCGCGCAGCTTCCGCTGCTCGTCGGTGAGCTCGAAGCCGGCGACGTCGGTGTCCGCGGTCCGGTCCATCTGCATGGTCATGGGGTTCCTGTCTTGTCGGAAGGCCCTCGTGGGGCCTATCGCCGGGCGGCGGCCGGGGGTGCCGGGGCCGCGTCCGCCTCCAGGGGCGGCACATCGGTGGAGGGGGTTTCGGAGTCATCGGCGTCCACGCGCGCGACGAGCTGGTCGAGCCGGACGAGGTCGCCCGGCTGCACGTGGACGGTCACGGTGCCGGCGACCGGGGCGAGGAGGCGGTGCTCCATCTTCATCGCCTCGACGACGACGACCGTGTCGCCGGCGGCGACCTCCGCGCCGGTCTCGACGGGGACGGCGACCACGGTGCCCGGCATCGGCGAGCGGAGCTCGGGATGCGCGGCCGCGTCCCCGCGGTCGAGGGAGGCGAGCCGCTCGGCCAGGAGCGTGGCCCGGTCGCGGAGGCGCAGCGGACGGGCGCGGCCATCGCGGGCCAGCCAGACGATCCCATCGTCGCAGGCGACGTCGAAGCGCAGGGTGCGGCCGCCGAGGTCGACCAGGGCGACGGACGGCTCGCCGGGCCGCTCGGCGTCGCGGAGGCGGATGGATGCGTCGCGGGCGTCTCCGCCGTCGACCGTTACGTCGGCCGCCGAGGGC
>JAEWJG010000115.1 GCA_023386675.1 Actinomycetes bacterium | reverse complement strand
CGGTAGGCCCGCGGGATGGTGGGGCGGACGACTGACGCGCGACCTGCGTGGCCCGGCGCGAATGGGGAGTCCTCCCCATTCGGATGCGTCGCCGCCCCGTGTTAGCGTGGACGCGTTTCCAGCCCGGGGGATAGCAGAGTCTTGGTTTCGTTGAGCAGGTGGATCCGTGAGCGCAAGACGCTCGCGATGATCACCGCAGTCGCGGTGGTCGCCGGTGTCCCGCTCACGATCGCCGTGCTCCACAAGGGCTTCCCGGTCAACGCGGTCGAGCTCGACACCCGCGACGTCTGGGTCACCAACGGCGAGAAGCTGCTCGGCGGCCGGCTCAACCACCAGATCGACGAGCTGGACGCGGCGGTCACCGGCGCGAGCGCCGACCTGGACGTCCTGCAGGACGGCTCCGCGTACTTCCTCACCGACCTGCCGCACGGGACGGTGGACCGGATCGACCCGGCCTTCGTCTCGCTCGGGGGGCGCATCCAGATCCCGGAGGACTCGCAGGTCGGCTACGGCGGCAACACGCTGTCGGTGCTGGCGCCGAACGGGTCGCTGTGGGTGCTGGACGCGTCCGGCCGCCTGGACTTCGACAAGGCCAAGACCAAGCCGATCGCCACGGTCGGCAGCGGCGCGAGGCTCGCGGTCGCGAAGTCGGGCAAGACCTTCGTGGTCGCGCCGAAGAGCAAGCGGCTCGTGACGGTGGACCAGCCGAACGCGACGCCGCAGACCCGCGATTTCCCGGTGCCTGGAGCGTTCCAGCTGACCGCGGTCGGCGATCAGCCGGTCGTGCTGGACACGCAGCGGAACCGTGTGATCACGGGTTCCGGCACCACCGTCGACCTTCCGGCGAAGGGCCTGAAGCTGCAGCAGCCGGGTCACGACGACCCGGCGGCGCTCGTCGCGACGGCGAACAGCCTCCTCACGGTCCCGCTCGGCGGCGGGAAGGTCACCGCCGCTCCCGCGGGCGGAACGGCGAAGGGGGGCCAGGATGCGGTGTCCGCGCCGGTGCGGCTCGGGACCTGCTCGTACGGCGCCTGGTCCGGCTCCGGGCGGTACCTGTACGCCTGCGACGGCAAGAAGCCCGTCGGGCTCGACATCGACCAGCCGGTACAGGGAGACGACCTCGAGTTCCGCGTGAACCACGACGTCATCGCCCTCAACAACCTCCGCGACGGCAACGCGTGGGTCGTCTCCTCCAACATGCGCCTGGTGCAGAACTGGGCGCAGCTGAAGCCGAACGACACCACGGTGCAGGGCGACACCGGTGAAGAGAAGCCGGTCGTCCAGTCGTTCGCCGATACCCTCGCCCAGCGCACGGCGGTCAACCGTCCTCCGATCGCGGTGAACGACGCGTACGGCGTGCGGCCGGGGCGCTCCACCGTGCTGCACGTGCTGGCGAACGACACCGACCCGGACGGCGACGTGCTGACGATCTCGGACGTCTCCGCGATCCCCGCCGCGCAGGGCGAGCTGCAGCTCGTGGAGGGCGGCCGCGCCATCCAGTTCACACCGAAGGAGGGGCTGAGCGGCACGATCTCGTTCCGGTACTCCGTCGACGACGGGCGCGGAGGCACGGCCAGCGCGCAGGTGGACGCGACCCTCAAGCAGCCGGCGGAGAACACCGCTCCGGCCTCCACGCGCTCGAGCACCGCACAGACCGAGGTCGGGCAGTCGGTCACCTACAACGTCCTCAACGACTGGATCGACCCCGACGGCGACGACCTCAGCCTGGTCGCCGCGACGGCGACCACCGAGGACGACGTGCGCTTCAAGCCGAACGGCGACGTCACCTTCACGAGCAAGACCGGCCAGGCCGGGTCGAAGGAGGTCCGGGTCACCGTCTCGGACGGTCGTTCGTCCACGACGGGCAGCCTGATCGTCACGGTCAAACCGGCCGGCACCCTCGACCCGGTGGCGGTCACCGACTTCGCCGACGGCTTCACCGGGCGCCCGGTCGTGCTGCATCCCCTCGACAACGACCAGTCGCCGTCGGGCGAGCCGCTGACGCTGGTCGGCGCCTCCCTCGACGGCTCCGGCGCCCAGGCGACGACCGACGCCACCAAGGCCACCATCACGGTCAAGAGCAACGCGCCGGGGCAGTACTACGTCGAGTACACGCTCGGAGCGGGCCCGAAGACCACCACGGGACTCGCCCGCGTCGACATCGAAGCTCAGGGCGCCAGCGAGGCGCCCCCGATCGCGGTCACCGACAAGGCGTACGTCCGCCCCGGCGAGCCGACGTCTGTCGCCGTGCTCGACAACGACGTGTCGCCGTCCGGCCGCGTGCTGGCCGTCCGTTCGGTCGCGGTGGGGAAGGGCGCAGAGGACCTCAACGTGGAGGTGCTCGATAACGCCGTCGTCAAGATCACCGCCCCCACCGTCCTCACCCAGCAGGTGCAGCTGACCTACGTCGTCTCGGACGGCGTGGCGGAGGCGACGGCCGGGATCACGGTCGTCCCGGTCCCTCCGCTCGTGCAGCATCAGCCTCCCGTCGCCGTCGACGACCAGGTGCCGGTCCGCGCGGGCGACGTCGCCACCGTGTCCGTCATGGACAACGACTACTCGCCCGACAACGCGCCGTTCACGCTGGATCCGCAGCTGCGGGATGCGAGCGCGGCCGGCGACGGCGCGACCGCCTTCGTGAGCGGCGAGACGGTCCGGTATCAGGCGCCGACCACCCCTGGCCAGTACAACGTGGTCTACGGCATCACCGACAAATACGGGCAGAAGGCGCAGGCGACGGTCACGTTCGTGGTCCAGGCGCCCGACAAAGGGTCCGACCGCGCGCCCCAGCCGGCGCCGCTGACCGTGCGCGCCTTCGCGGGATCGTCGGTGCCGGTCGAGGTCCCGCTCGACGGCATCGACCCGGACGGCGACTCGGTCACCCTCTCCGGCCTCGCCTCCCAGCCGACGCTGGGGCGCATCTCCGACTCGACCAGCCGGTCGTTCACCTATGAGGCGTACCCCGATTCGGCGGGCACCGACACCTTCACCTACCAGGTGAAGGACACCTACGGGAAGGCCGCCACCGGCACGGTCTCGATCGCCGTCATCCCGCGCCCGGACCAGGTGCGGCCGCCGATCGCCGTCAACGACCCGGTCCAGGTCAAGCCCGGCCGCACGATCGCGGTCCCTGTGCTGGACAACGACTCCGACCCGAACGGGTACGCGATCGCGCTGCAGAAGAAGCTCCTCCAGGTGGACGACGGTCTGAAGGCGTCCGTCCACGGCAAGATCGTGCTGGTCACCGCGCCGAAGGAGGAGGGCTCCTTCGTCGTGCGTTACCAGATCACCAACGGCCAGGGCGGAGTCGCGAGCGCGTTCATCCAGGTCACGGTCACGCCCAACGCCAAGGACGTGCCGCCGACGGCGGTCGACCACGTGCTCGAACCTGATCAGGTCGCGGACAAGACCAGCGTGAAGGTGAACGCGCTCGATGGCGCGACCAATCCGTCCGGGCTCGTCGGCGACCTGAAGGTGGACGTGACCGGCCCGAACGCGTCGGCGGCGACGGTGGCCGACGACGGCACGCTGACGGTGAAGCCGGGGGAGCGGCGGATCGCGATCGCCTACACGCTCACCGACCCGGTCACCGGGCTGACGGGCACGGCGTTCGTCGTGGTGCCGCCGAAGGGCGACGCGACCGCGCCGCCGCGGATCCGCGACGGGCTGCCGCAGCAGATCGTGCAGGCCGACGGCTCCAAGAGCTGGAAGCTGTCCGACATCCTCACGGTCCCGTCCGGCCGCGGCTACAAGCTCACCGGCGCCTCGGGAGTCAGCGCGACGAACAGCGCGGGCGGATCGTCGTACGGCGACGAGCAGACGCTCACCTTCACGGCGGCGAAGGGCTACCGCGGTCCGGCGGCCATCACGTTTAAGGTGAACGACGGCCGGGAGTCGGGCACGAGTGCCGACCGCGTGACGACGCTCGTGCTGCCGATCACCGTCGGAGAGCCGGACCAATCCGACGTCGCTCCGACGTTCACGTCGCCCAGCGAGAAGATCGAGCCGGGGGAGGCTCCGCTCTCGATCGACCTGCGGGCGTCCAGCTTCCATCCCAACCCCGACATCCTGAACAAGCTGACCTACTCCGGCGGCACCTCGCCCGACCCGAAGATCCAGTCGTCGCTCAGCGGGTCGACGCTGACCCTGTCGGCGCCGCTCGGCGCGCAGGCGGGGGAGGCGGCAGCCATCCCCGTGACCATCAGCTCGGGCACGCACACCATCCAGGGCACGGTGAACGTGCAGGTCGTCAGCTCCAGCCGCCCGGTCGCGACGCAGAAGAACCCGCCGCAGACGGAGGAGGTCAGGCGCGGGCAGACGGCCACCCTGAACGGCGCAGCGGGCGACGACCAGTGGGTCAACCCGTTCCCGGGGCAGCCGCTGACGATCACGGACGCGACGGCGCAGAGCGCGCCGTCGGGCGTCACGGTCACGCACACCGGCTCGTCGATCAGCGTGAGCGCGTCGTCGGGCGCGGCGATCGGGGCGGTCAACGTCGTCTACCACGTCGAGGATGCGACGAAGGACCCGAAGCGGACGGCGTCGGCGATCGGGCAGCTCCGGGTGACCATCCACGACGTGCCGGCGAAGCCGAGCGCGCCGTCGAACCCGCGGGCGAGCGATGGAAAGGTGACGGTGTCGATCAAGGCGCCGGCCGACAACGGCAAGCCGATCACGAACTACGAGGTCACGGACGGCACGCACACCGTGACGACGCAGTCGGTCGGGGATGTCACGATCGGCGGTCTGACGAACGGCAAGTCGTACGCGTTCACGGTCCGCGCGCAGAACTCGGACGGGTGGAGCGAGGCGTCGGCGCCGAGCCAGGCGGTCACCCCGTACGGCACCCCCACGGCCGTCGGCAATCCGAAGATCAGCAGCAGCGGGAACGCGCCGAGCGACCTGACGCTGAGCTGGAATGCGCTCTCCGACCCGAACGGCACCGGCGGCGGCGCAGCGACCTATCACTGGCGCCTCAACGGCGGCGGCTGGAACGACACCACCGCGACGTCGGCGAAGGTGAACAACAAGGGCGCTGGGAGCTACTCCTTCGAGATCTACGCGTCGAACCCGGGTGGCAAGGACGGACCGCACTCCACCTCCAACACCGTCCAGGTGAACGACCCGCCGCCGCCCTCGCCCTCGATCGACCTGGCGAAGGGCGACCTCAAGCCCGGATATGTCCACAGCTACACGTACGACGTGACTCTCCACAATTTCGCGGCGAACTCGTCGTTCAGCATGCAGGTGCACTGCAATGGAGGGACGCTGTCGACCCGGACGATCAACACCGACGGCAGCGGGTACGGGCACTATCACGGCAATCCCAACAGCGATATCGAGCCGTGGTGCGGCTACCCCGGCGCGTACGTGGTGGTCGGCGGTGTCCAGAGCAGTGTCCAGGACTGGTCCAAGTAAGGAGAACAAGCGGTGGCAGTGACACAGGAACAGGCGGATTGGTTCGCCGGGGCGTTCGCGCAGCTGGTGGCGAACGTCGACAAGGCGATCCTCGGAAAGGAGCACACCATCCGCCTGGTGATCACGGCGATGCTCTCCGGCGGCCACGTGCTGCTCGAGGACGTGCCGGGTACGGGCAAGACGGTGCTCGCGAAGGCGCTCGCCAACACGGTCGAGGGCACGCAGTCGCGCATCCAGTTCACCCCCGACCTGCTTCCGTCGGATGTCACCGGCGTCACGATCTACGACCAGTCGACCGGTCGCTTCGAGTTCCACGCGGGCCCGATCTTCGCGACGGTCGTGCTCGCAGACGAGATCAACCGCGCCAGCCCGAAGACGCAGTCCGCGTTGCTCGAGGTGATGGAGGAGGGGGTGGTCACGGTCGACGGCGTCGGGCATCCCGTCGGTTCGCCGTTCGTCGTGATCGCCACGCAGAACCCGGTGGAGCAGGCGGGCACCTACTCCCTGCCCGAGGCGCAGCTCGACCGCTTCCTCATCAAGACCTCGCTCGGCTACCCGGACCACGCGACGACCGTCGACCTGCTGCTCGACTCGTCCAACCGGGCGCGTGCCTCCGCCGTGCGTCCGATCATCGCCGCCGACTCGGTGTCGACGCTGGCGCAGCTCGCCTCCGAGGTGCACACCGACGCCAGCGTGATGGGCTACCTCAGCGAGATCGTCACGGCCACGCGCGATGACAAGGACTCGGCTCTCGGCGTGAGCATCCGCGGCGCACTGGCGCTCGCCCGCGCGGCCAAGACCTGGGCGATCGCCGCCGGGCGCACGTACGTGACGCCGGACGACATCCGCGACCTCGCCCTGCCGGTGCTCGCGCACCGGGTGATCGTCGACCCGGAGTCGGAGTTCGCGGGCGTCACCGCGGCCGACGTGGTGGAGCGGGCGGTCGCGTCCGCGACACCGCCGGCGTACCGGGCCGCGTAGCGCGACCGACCGCCCCCGACCGACCCCGACCACCGACTCCGACAGGACACCGACCGCATGACCACCGACAGCCCCGCACGCGCCCGGCGACGCCGCGCGTCGGCGACCGACCAGGCGCGCATCGCCGCGTCGCAGGTCGGCGCGGGCGTCGGTCGCGTCCTCGGCAGGGCGGGGGCACGGGTGGCCCCGCTCGGCCGCGCAGTCGTCGCCCGGGTGCGCCCGGTGGTCGGTGTGATCAGCACGCTCGGCTGGATCGTGCTCGCGTCCGCCGTCGTCTCGATCGTGCTCGCGGTGTGGCTGGGCTGGGCCGAGTTCGTCTTCATCGCGGCGACGCTCCTCGCGGCGCTCGTGATCGCGACGGCTTTCGTGTTCGGGCGCTCCACCTACCGGGTGGACATCGAGCTGAACCCGCGGCGCGTGGTCGCCGGTGACAGGGCGCTCGGGCGGCTGACCGTCGTCAACAGCGGGTCACGGCCGGTGCTGCCGACCCGGATGGAGCTTCCGGTCGGCGAGGGCCAGGCCGACTTCACCATCCCGCGGCTTTCGCCAGGGGCCGAGACCGAGGAGCTGTTCGCCGTGCCGACCGCTCGGCGGGCGCTCATCCTGGCGGGCCCCGCGATCTCGGTGCGCGGCGATCAGCTCGGGCTGCTGCGCCGCACCAACCAGTGGACCGAGCAGATCGAGCTGTTCGTGCACCCCAAGACGGTCCGCCTCGCGGCCACCGCCCGCGGGCTGGTCCGCGACCTCGAGGGCCAGACCACGAAGGTGATCACGGACAGCGACCTCGCCTTCCACGCCCTGCGCACCTACGAGCCGGGCGACGACATCCGCAACGTGCACTGGCGGACATCGGCGCGGACCGGCCAGCTCATGGTGCGGCAGTACCAGGAGACGCGGCGGTCGCAACTGCTGCTCGCCTTCGACGCGGAGCGTGCCCACTTCGCCTCCGACGAGGAGTTCGAGCTCGGCGTCTCGGTGATGACCTCGATCGGCTGCCAGGTGATCCGCGAGGAGACCGAGATCGACGCGGTGTGGCAGCGCGGCCCGATGCGGGTGGCCACGCCGACGGCGCTGCTCGACGACTCCTGCCGGATCCAGCCGGTGGAGGGCGCGCACCCGAGCATCCGCGAGTTCCTGCGCCAGGCCACCCTGCGGCTGGCGGCACCGAGCCTGGCCGTGACGGTCGCGGGCTCGCAGGTGGAGGCGGCCGAGCTGCGCGGCGCTGCGGCGCTCTGGGGCGCCGACACCGAGACCATCGTCATCCGCGTCGACGAAGCGGGGGAGCCGCGGCTCACCCGGCTCGGGCGGTCGATGCTCATCACCGTGTCGGCGCTGAACGAGCTGCCGGCCCTCCTGAAGCGGGCCGGCCGATGACCGCCGCGACCGGGACGAGCCGCCGCGGGTCGGCGGGACGTGGGGCGGCGGCACGCGCCGCCGGGACGGCGCCGTTGCTCGACCGGCTGTCGACGACGACCTGGGTCGACGTCGCCGTGCTCACTCTCCTGAGC
>JAEWJG010000015.1 GCA_023386675.1 Actinomycetes bacterium | reverse complement strand
CCACTTGGAGTCCGAGGTCGCCGACGCGGCGGCCCGGGAACCCGAGCCGCCGCGTGGTGGTGCCGCCTGATCCTTACTTGATCGGGTGGTCCTGCAGCCACTTCTTGGCGACCGCATCGGGCTGGGTCTTGCTCGCGCCCTGGTTCTCGCTGTTCATGTCGATCAGGTCGGACGTGGTGAGCTCCTTGGAGACCTTGTTCAGGACCTCCTTCACCTTGGCCGACGCCTTGGACGAGTTGATCAGCGGCACGATGTTCTGCGCAGCGATCAGGTTCTTCGGGTCCTTCAGGGTGACGAAGCCGTTGTCCTTGATGGCCGGGGTCGTCGTGTAGATGTCGGCCAGCTGTACGTCGCCGTTCTTCAGCGCGGCGACGGTCAGCGGACCGCCCGAGTCGCTGATCGGCTTGAGCGTCGCGGTCACGCCGTACGCCGACTTGAGGCCCGGGATGCCGTAGGGACGGGTGGCGAACTCGGGGTTCGCACCGACGGTGAGCGCGTCCTTGACGTTCTTGAGGTCGTCGAGGCTCTTCACGTTGTACTTGTCGGAGAACTCCTTGGTGACGTTGTACGAGTCGGCGTCCTGCGCCTGCGACTGGTCGAGCACCTCGTACCCCTTCGGCAGGGCCTTGCCGAGCGCGCTGTAGACGTCATCGCTCGAGGTCGCGGTGCTGCTCTTGTCGTAGAACTGGAGCAGGTTGCCGCTGTACTCGGGGATGAGGTCGATGGAGCCGTCCTGCAGCGCCTTGAGGTAGACGTCGCGCTGGCCGATGCTCGGCTTGTAGGAGACCTTCACGCCGTTGGCCTCGAGGGCCTGGCCGTAGACCTGCATGAGGATCTCGGACTCGCCGAACGCGGCCGAGCCGACGGTGACGGTGTCACCGGAGCCGCCGCCGGACGTGGCGGAACCGGTGCTGAACGCGCCGCCCCCGGAGGAGCAGGCGCTGAGCGCGAGCAGCGCCCCGGCGGCGAGCACGCCGGCCGCGATGCGGCTCTTCTTCGATGCGAACATGATCTCTTCTCTCTTGGTGTTCCCGGTGCGGGAGCTCGGTGTGCGTGGGTTTCGGGAGGATGGTGCGGGTCAGGTGGTCGGGGCGCTCTCGCGCGCCGAGGTGCGGGACGAGTGGCGGTCGCCCTCGGCGGTGTCGCGCACCCGGCCGGCGATCACGCCGCGCGGCACGACGAGCCGCTGGGTGATGGCGAACAGGCCGTCGGACACGAGCGCGAGCGCGATCACGATGATCGAGCCGCCGAGCATCTCGGGGTAGTTCTGCACGGCGATCCCGTCGATGAGGAACCGGCCGAGGCCGCCGACCGGCAGGATGGCCGCGACGGTCCACGTGGCGATGACCTGCAGCGCCCCCGAGCGGAGGCCGCCGATGACCAGCGGGAGGGCGAGCGGCAGCTCCACCTTCGCGAACACCTGCCAGCCCGTCATCCCGATCGACCGCGCGGCGTCGATGGGCGCGCGGTCGACCGACTGCACGCCGGAGTACGCGCCCGCGAGCACGGGCGGGATGGCCAGGATCGTCAGCGCGATGAGCGGCGGAACGATCGTCAGGTTGGTCGTGATGAGCGCCAGGTAGATCACGAGACCGAGGGTCGGCAGCGCGCGGAGGGCGCCGGAGACGCCGACCGCCAGCCCGCGGAAGCGCCCGGTGTGCCCGATGGCGAAACCGATCGGCAGCGCGATCACGGCCGCGAGGAGCAACGTCAGCAGCGAGTACAGGATGTGCTCGCCCGTACGCGCCGGGATTCCGCCGGGGCCGGCCCAGTTGGCCGGGTCGGCGATCCAGGCGAAGGCGGCGAGGATGTCGGT
Source organism: Actinomycetes bacterium (assembly GCA_023386675.1). GTDB lineage: Bacteria > Actinomycetota > Actinomycetes > Actinomycetales > Microbacteriaceae > Leifsonia. Next base: position 6,381 of record JAEWJG010000015.1, on the reverse strand, counting down.
CATACTCCGGTCACCGCCTTCACGGTCTCACGCTGCTTGAGGCGCTTGGCCCGCCGGTCGGCGCGCGCCCACGGCAGCAGGACCCGACCGATCCCGACGAGCAGCAGATCGAACAGCAGCGCGAGGATCATGATCAGCACGATGCCGACGATCGCCTCCTCCGGGTAGTACCGGTTGAGGCTGTCGGTGAACAGGAAGCCCAGGTTGGGGACGCCGAGCAGCGCGCCGACGCTGACGAGACTCACGGTGCTGACCGAGACCACGCGCAGCCCGGCGAGCAGCACGGGGCCGGCGAGCGGCAGCTCCACGGACCAGAACCGGCGCCATCCGGAGTAGCCGACCGCTGTGGCCGACTGCAGCACGTCTCCGGGCACCGACGCCAGCGCATCCGCCGCGGTCCGCACCATGATCGCCACGGCGTAGACGCTGAGTGCGACGACCAGGTTCAGCGGCGACAGGATCTGCGTGCCGATCAACGCGGGCATCGCGAAGAAGAACGGCAGCGACGGGATGGCGTACAGGATGCCGCAGATCGTCAGCAGCACGCCGCGGCTCCAGCGGTAGCGGTTGGCGACCCAGCCGATGGGCACCGACACGACGAATCCGATGGCGATCGGGAGCGCGGCGAGCCACACGTGATACACCGTGAGATTCCAGACCTGGCCGAGGTTCGACCACAAGAAGCTCACGACGCGTCCTCACCCTGCGCCGGAGCACCCGCGACCGAGACGGTCGCGGCCTTTGCCTCGGAGGGAGCGGCGCTCCCCTGCGGAGCACCGGAGAGCACGCCGGCGGCGCGTCCGTCGCTGTCGACCAGCACCGACCCGGTCGGGGTCTGCTCGACGTGCAGCACGCGGCGTCCGCGATCGGCGCCGACGAACGACGCGACGAAGTCGTCGGCGGGATCGGCCAGGATCTCGGCGGGCGTGCCCTTCTGGGCGACGATGCCGCCCTTCCGGAAGATGACCACCTGGTCGCCGAGCCGGAACGCCTCGTCGATGTCGTGGGTGACGAACACCACGGTCTTGCCCAGGTCGCGCTGCAGGCGGAGCAGCTCGTTCTGGAGGTCGTCGCGCACGATCGGGTCGACCGCGCCGAAGGGTTCGTCCATCAGCAGGATGTTGGGGTCCACCGCGAGGCCGCGGGCGACGCCGACGCGCTGCTGCTGACCTCCGGAGAGCTGGCTCGGGTAGCGGTCGGCCAGGGAGCGCTCCAGCCCGACCGTGTCCATCAGCTCCAGCGCCCGCTCGCGCGCGTCCTTCTTCTTGACGCCCTTGAGGAGCGGCACGGTCGCGATGTTGTCGACGACCTTGCGGTGCGGCAGCAGGCCGGAGTTCTGCATCACGTAGCCGATGGAGCGGCGGAGCGCGACCGGCTTCAGCGACAGCACGTCCTCCCCGTCGATCTCGACCGCCCCGGAGGTCGGATCGACCATCCGGTTGATCATGCGCAGGATGGTCGTCTTGCCGCTGCCCGAGGAGCCGACCAGCACGGTGATCTTGCGGGACGGGATGACCAGCGAGAAGTCGTCGACGGCCAGCGTCCCGTCCGGGAAGCGCTTCGTCACGTCGCGGAACTCGATCACGACAGCGCTCCCGTCTCAGGAGTCGCTGGGCGATCGGTGTCGCTGCGCGGTGCGGTGCTTGTGGCGGCCATCGCCCCCAGCCAAACAGCCGAGGACTGTTTTGGCAATGAATTGCGTCGAATCGTGACGTTCAGGGTCGCTTTCACGCGGCCCCCCTTCGCTCGGTGACGGTGCCGTTCGCAGCGTCCGCTCCCTGTTCGGAGCGATCGCCCGTGTGGATGGCAACTTGCCACCGACCACCGACATTCCCGCGGAGGCCGATCAGCCCTTCGGGTCGAAGCGGCTCTCGAGGTACTCCCGGGCGACGGTGCGCGCCTCCGCGATGTACCGCTCGTCGCCGTTCGGCGCCTCCACGAAAGCACGGTTGATCAGGGAATCCATGATCTCAACGACGACCTCCAGGCGGAACGCCAGGTCGTCGCCCGCCGGCAGGCCGTACTCGTCGGAAAGGATCTGCGCGAACTGCTGAGCGAAGCCGGCGTCGCGCACGGACTCGTCCTCCGGGACCCCCGAGCGCTCGGCGTCGGCGAACCGGATGATGCGGAATCCCGGCTCCGTCCGGAACATGTCCACAAAGGCGTCGATGGCGGCCTCGACCGCGTTCCACCAGTGCTCCGGCGCCTGCGCGTGGATGGCCGCGACCACCGAGTGACGGTAGCGGAGCAGCGCCCGGTCGCGCAGCGCCTGAAGCAGGACGATGCGGTCCGGGAAGTAGCGGTAGACGGTTCCGATGGACGCGCCGGCGCGCTCGGCCACCATGGCGGTGGTCAGCCGGTCGAAGCCGATCTCGTCGACCACGTCGGCGGCGGCGTCGAGCAGGGCGTCGATGCGGGCGGCGCTGCGCTCCTGGATCGGCTCGGTACGGACGAGCGGCGCTCCGATGCCGCTCTGTCCGGCGACCAGATCGTTGATGGGCACGAGGGCGACTCCTTCTCTCTCTGGATCAGTAGGTGGTGCGGGTCCCCAGCCCGGCGACGCTATCACCGTCGCACATACATCGATGGTAGTCGTGGAAACCTCACTTCCGCTGGGCATTAGTCTTCGACCCGCCGAAGAAAAGTCCCCCAGATCTGGGGGATGCATACGAATGAACCTTCACTCCATGAGAAAATGGATCAGATGCCCTCCCCCGAATCGCGCCCCGACAAGGTCTCCGCCGACCCCGCTTCCCGTCGCAGCGCGGCGGTGGAGCCGATCATGCACCGGGCGGCCCGCATCGAGGACGCCTTCCACGACTTCCGTGCGCGGCGCGCCAAGAAGCGCGGCTTCCTCGCCACCGTCGTGCCGTACACCGGCTACGGCGCGCCCAGCTGGGTGCGCATCCTGGGCCGCGTCGTGCTGGCGAAGGACCCGCGGCCCGGCAGCCGTGCCGAGCGGCTGCACCGCAAACGCGAGGAGTCGGTCCGCGGGTGGCGCTCGTTCATCAGCGTCCCGCTGGCGAACACGACGGTCACGGTCGAGATCGAGGGCGACCGCCACGAGGTGGTCACCGATCGCGGCGGCGTGATCGACACGGTCGTCCCCGTACAGCTGACGCCCGGCTGGCACACGGTCAAGCTGTCCACCGCCGAGTCGACGCGGGTCTTCGAGGCGCCGGTGTTCGTCCTCGACCCGAAGGCGACCTTCGGCGTCATCTCCGATGTGGACGACACGGTGATGGTCACGGCGCTCCCCCGACCTCTGCTCGCGGCATGGAACACGTTCGTCCTCGACGAGCACGCGCGCGTGCCCACCCCGGGAATGTCGGTGCTGCTGGAGCGGCTCGCAGCCGCGCATCCGGGCGCACCGGTCATCTATCTGTCGACCGGCGCCTGGAACGTCGCGCCGACGCTCACCCGGTTCCTCTCGCGCAATCTCTTCCCCGCTGGGCCGCTGCTGCTGACCGACTGGGGGCCGACGCACGACCGCTGGTTCCGCAGCGGCCAAGAGCACAAGCACACGAGCCTGGAGCGGCTCGCGCACGAGTTCCCGGGCCTCAGGTGGCTGCTCATCGGGGACGACGGGCAGCATGACGAGGACCTCTACGGCGAGTTCACCGTCGCGCACCCCGACAACGTGGCGGCGGTGGCCATCCGGCAGCTGTCCAGCGGGGAGGCGGTCCTCGCCGGCGGCCGGTCGAAGGCCGAGAAGCACACGGAGCTGTCCGGCACCCCGTGGGTGTACGCCCCCGACGGCGCCGGCCTCAGCGAGCAGCTGACGGAGCTCGGGCTGCTCTAGCGGTCGCCCGCCGATGCGTGTCGGTGGGTTCTGGCAGGCTGGCCCCATGCCCGCCAGCCGCACCGCCGTCCGCGTCAGCCGTGCCGACCTGCTCCGGATGCGGCGCCTCGCGCAGGCGATCGACGGGCCGCACGAGCCCGACGCGGCCTCCGTCGCCAGGCGGTTGCTCGCACTGCAGGGGCAGGACTTCGCGGCGGGGTGCTGGGCGCTGGCCCTGCGGACGACCGGCGCCACGCTGGCCGACGTGCTGGCCGACCTCGACGCCGGCCGCGTCATCCGCTCCTGGCCTATGCGCGGGACGCTCCACTTCGTCCCGCCGGAGGACCTGCGGTGGATGCTGTCGGTCACCATGGACCGCATGGTCGCCTCCCTCGGCCGCCGCCAGCAGCAGCTGGGCCTCACCGCGTCCGACTTCGAGCGCGCCGCCGAGGTGGTGACCGCCGCGCTGTCGGGCGGCCGGAGCATCGGCCGGGCGGAGCTCATGGAAGTGTGGGAGGCGGCGGGCGTGACGACGACCGGTCAGCGCGGCTACCACCTCATCTACTTCCTCGCGCAGACGGGGCTGCTGTGCTGGGGGCCGGTCATCCGGTCGGGCAACGGCAATCCGACCCAGGCGCTCGTGCTGCTCGACGAGTGGGCGCCCCCTCCCCCGCCGCTCCAGCCGGACGAGGCGCACGCGCAGTTCATCCTGCGCTACCTGCAGGGCCACGGCCCGGCGACCATCCGCGATTTCGTGTGGTGGACGAAGGGCACCATGGCGGGCGCGAAGACCGGCCTGGCCGTTCTCGGCGACGCCGTGACGACCGTCGAGAGCGACGGCGTCGAGTACCTCCTGACCGCCGAACTCGCCGACCGTGCGGCGTCCACACCGGCGACCCGTGCCGAGAAGGACGCCGTGCACCTCCTGCCCGCCTTCGACGAGTACCTGCTCGGCTACCAGGATCGCTCGCCCATCCTGGACGACGAGTACGCCGAGCTGATCGTGCCGGGCGGCAACGGGGTGTTCCAGCCGATCATCGTCGCCGGCGGGCGGATCGTCGGCACCTGGCGACGCGACGGCCATCGCGTCGTGCCGCAGCCGTTCGCGCCCCTGACCGACGCCCGCAGCGCCCGGGTGGAGCGTGCGGCGACGGCGTACGCCCGCTATGCCCGGTAGCGTGGAGTCCGTGGCACGCACCAGCACCAAGCGCAGCCGGCTCCCGGCCGGCATCGCGCTCCCGGCCACCATCCGGACCAGCACGCGCGCGCCGTTCCTGCAGGTCGTGAAGACCGCGGTCGCCATGATCCTGGCCTGGGGCGTGGCAAGCGTCTTCGTGCACGGGGAGCTGCCGATCTTCGCCACGATCGCGGCGCTGCTCGTCGTGCAGCCGAGCGTCAACCAGTCGGTGGGGCGCGCGATCGAGCGCTCCCTCGGCGTGATCGGCGGCGTGGTCATCGCCTACCTGATCGGCCTCGCCTTCGGCACGAATAGCTGGATCGTGCTGCTGGCCGTCGTGGTGTCCGTGCTGCTGGCGTGGGCGCTCCGGCTGACGCCGGGAACAGCGAACCAGGTGCCGATCACGGCCATGCTGGTGCTCGCGATCGGCGCCTCCGATCCCGAGTACGCCCTCGCGCGGATCGTCGAGACGGTGCTCGGCGCGGCGATCGGCGTCGTCGTCAACGTCGCCATCGTGCCGCCGGTGCTCACGGCTCCTGCGCGTCAGGCGGTGGTGGCGCTCGGCACCGAGATCGCCTCCACCCTCGACCGGCTGGCCGACGCCCTCCGCACGACGCACACCCGCGGCGAGCTGGACGCGCTGCTGATCGAAGCGCGCCTGCTCCGCCCGATGGAGGCGAAGGCGCAGACCAGGATCACCGCCGCCGACGAGAGCCTGTCGCTCAACCCGAGGCAGCGGAAGCACCGCGTGTACCTCGAGCACGACCAGCGGCTGTTCGACAGTCTGCGTCCGCTGATCAACCGCACCCTCGGCATGACGCGGGCGTACCACGACCATTACGACGACAGCCTGGCCGCCGAGCCGACTATCCACGCGATCAGCGATGAATTGCACCGCGCGGCGCACGACCTGCGGCTGCTCGCCCGCGACCCGGACGAGCCCATCGTGGAGCCGGGGACCGAGACGGGAGGCGTCCCGGTCCTCACCGCCCCGCTCACCGTCGCCACGCCCGACCCGCGGCACTGGGTGCTCATCGGCTCCCTGGTGGAGGACATGCGCCGAATCCACGTCGAGATCGCCGGAGACGACGCGTCGACGGCGTAAGTCGTAGGCCGCGGCTCGCGGATCGCTAGTGCGACCCCAGCCGCTTGCGCAGGTAGTCGATTCGCGCCTGCAGCTGCGTCACACTCGCCTGCGCGACCGCCGGCCCACCGCAGACGCGCCGCAGCTCGGCGTGGATGAGCCCGTGAGCCTCCCCCGAGTTCTTGGAGTAGAGCCCGACCAGGCTGTTGAGCAGCTGACGCTGCTCCTTGAGCGTGCGGTGCAACGGCGCAGGAGGGTGGCCCTCCGCCGCGGCCGGCCGCGACGAGTGTCGGCGGGCCTGCCGCTGCTGGCGCTGCAGCAGCAGCTCGTGCACCTGCT
>JAEWJG010000001.1 GCA_023386675.1 Actinomycetes bacterium | reverse complement strand
TAGGCGTACGAGCACGGCGGAATCCCCAACAAGGAGCGCCTGGAGTTCCTCGGCGACTCGATCCTGGGGCAGGCGGTCACGGTCAAGCTGTACCGCGAGAATCCGCACCTCGACGAGGGCGAGCTCGCCAAGCGGCGCGCCAGCCTCGTCAGCTCCGTCGCGCTGGCGGAGGTCGCCCGCGGCATCGGCCTGGGGGAGTACCTCAAGCTCGGCCGCGGCGAGAACCAGAGCGGCGGACGCGAGAAGGCGTCCATCCTCGCCGACACGGTCGAGGCGCTCATCGGAGCCACCTACCTGGACGCCGGCGGCGACGCCGCGACCGCGCTGGTCCTGCGCCTGATCGAGCCGCTGCTCGACGACCCGGCCCGCTTCGGCGCCGCCATGGACCCGAAGACGAGCCTGCAGGAGGCCGCGGCCCACCGCGGAGCGGGCCTGCCGGTCTACACGGTCACGAACAGCGGGCCGGACCACTCCAAGACCTTCCACGCGACCGTCGAGGTCGGCGCCCTGGTCACCGCGACCGGCGAGGGCACCAGCAAGAAGCAGGCCGAGATGGCCGCGGCGCTCAGCGCCTGGACGGAACTGACGAGACGACGTGCCAGAGCTCCCCGAGGTTGAGGTCGTCCGCGCCGGACTGGCCCCCGCGGTCACCGGCGCGACCATCCTCGGCGTCGAGGTCTTCGAGCCCCGGTCGCTGAAGCGGCACGACCCCGTCGCCGGCGCCTTCGACGCGCTGCTGACCGGACGCACCATGCAGGGCCCTGTCCGCCGCGGCAAGTTCCTGTGGATCCCTCTCGAGGGCAGCCCACGGCGTGCGATCGTCGCCCACCTCGGGATGAGCGGCCAGATCCTGCTGCGTGAGCCCGGCACCGCTGAGGCCGGCCTGCTCCGCATCCGCCTGCACATCGAGAGCCCGGACCACAGCGAACTCTGGGTGCACTTCGTGGACCAGCGCATCTTCGGCTCCATGGCCGTCGACTCCCTCGTGCCGACCGACGACGGCGCGCACGGCGGCCTCGGCACCGACGAGCCCCTCATCCCGACCCAGGTCACCCACATCGCCCGCGACCCGCTGGATCCCGCATTCGACGACGCCCGCTTCACCGCCGCCCTCGCTCGCAAGAACACCGGCATCAAGCGCGCCCTCCTCGACCAGACGCTGGTCAGCGGCATCGGCAACATCTACGCCGACGAAGCGCTCTGGGCGGCGCGCATCCACTACGCCCAGCCCGCGAACTCCCTCAGCCGCGCGAAGGTGAAGACGCTCCTCGCCGAGGTCCGCCACGTCCTCGAGAAGGCGCTGGCCGAGGGCGGCACGAGCTTCGACGCGCAGTACGTCAACGTCAACGGCAACTCGGGCTACTTCTCGCACAGCCTCAACGCCTACGGCCGCCAGGGCGAGCCGTGCCCGCGCTGCGGCACCCCGATCGTGCGCGAGCAGTTCATGAATCGCGGCTCCCACTTCTGCCCCCACTGCCAGCGGCTGCGGTGACGAATTACCAATCTTTGGTACCATCGAGGACGTGGCCCAGAACACCTCGATCAGCCTGGACGATCACTTCTCCGACTTCCTGGCGGAGGAGGTCGCATCAGGCCGCTATCGCTCTGCGAGTGAAGTCGTCCGAGCAGGGCTTCGGTTGCTCGAAGATCAGGAGACTCATCTGGCCGCGCTCCGGGCCGCCCTCATCGCGGGCGAGACGAGCGGCACTCCGGAGGAATTCGACTTCGACGCGTTCATCGCGGCGAAGAAGTCGTGACGCGGTACCGCCTCACACCAGCGGCTCAACGCGACTTGTCGCTGATCTGGGATTACACCGCAGAGCGCTGGGACGTCGTGCAAGCCGAGACCTACGTGAATGAGATCCGGGCTGCTATCGAGCGCGTTACCGAGGATCCGCATCGCGGTCGCTCCTGCGAGGAGATCCGCCGGGGCTACCGCCGGTACAGCATCGGAAGCCATCTACTGTTCTACTTCCCGCACGGCGACGGCGTCGACGTGATCCGCATTCTTCATCAGCGAATGGATCCGACGCGACACCTCTGAGGAGGGCGACAGCGGCTACTCCACCGTCTTCTGCCAGTGCCCGGTCAACGCGTGCGGCCGGAACCCGAACGCGCGGTTGATCGCGAGCATGGGGTCGTTCTCGTCGGCGTTCCACGTCAGGATGCGGCGGATGTGAGGCGCGCGGCGGCCGAGCTCCTGGATGTTGCGCAGCTTCACCGCGGTGCCGAGCCGGTGGCCGCGGTGCGCACGCGCGACCAGCGTGTCGTACTGCTCCGCCTTCGTCCCGTCCGCAGGGACCGCGAGCTCGGTGTACGCCGCGATCTCGCCCGTCTGCTCGTGCACGGCCGCCGTCACGAGCAGCGGCTCGCCGCGCGCGACCAGGGTGCGCTCCTGCGACCGCACCCGCTCGCCGTCCCAGTCCTCCGGGTCGACGGCGATGCCGGTCTGCGGGATGTCCGTCGCCATCCGCGCCTTCATGGCGGCGAACCGCTCCAGCAGGTCGTCCGGCGCCGCGCCCCACCACGACACCAGGCGGAAGCCGTTCAGCGGCATGGTCAGCCCGGCCTCCAGTGCCGGCGTGAGCGGCAGGTGCAGCTCGCTCGACCGCTCGATCTGGCCCAGCGTGTAGCCGTGGCGCAGGGCGAACCGGACATCCCGCGACTCGCGCGGCAGGCCCGTCGTGCCGGCGGGGGCGCGGACCAGCCGGTCGGTGGCCTCCAGCGTCCGGATGGGGTGTTCCGTGTAGGTCGAGATCACCCGGCGACCGCCGTCGGCCGCGAGCTCCTCGCCCTTCTCGAGCAGCGCCGACCCGATGCCTCTGCCGCGCAACGCCGGCACGACGTCCACCAGCAGCGACACCGTCTCCGAGTCCTCGTCGAGCGGAAAGATCGCTTCCACTCGGCCGACGATCGCGCCCTCTTCGATCGCAACGAAGACGATGCGCTCCGTGTACTCCTGCTCGCGGTAGCCGGCCAGCGCCTGCTCGGCCGTCTCGACGAAATCCTCGTCGCCCCACAGGTCGACCACGATGCCGTTAAGGACGCCGTTGAGCTCCTCGAACGCGGCCGACTCCGGTGTCCCGAGGGCCTCCGGGATGGGCAGTCGCGTCACATGCAACGAAGGCACCTCCTCGAGCCGGTCCGCGAGAGGCTTCAGCCTATCCACGGCACGTCGCGCTGTGAAGCATCGCGAATGGTTTGGTTTCGATCGTGTAAATCCCGCTGCCGAATGGTGTGGCATTTACTTGCGCGCACGGTAGTCTCAGCACACCTATTCGTGGTGCGACGAGGCAACAACGCCGCGTTCGCGACGAATTGAACGTCGAGAGGCAAGAGATGCTACGGAAGAAAGTCACCATCGGTGCGGCTGTTGCAGCGTCAGTCGCACTGCTCCTGGCTGGATGTGCGAACCAGCCGTCCACGGGAGGATCCACCAACGGGAACTCGTCCAAGGTCGACATCCCGGCGATCACGTCGGTCGATGTCCCCAAGGGCGCTGTGCTCCCCGCCGGCGACGGAAAGGCCACGTGTCCTGCTGGCCTGACCATCGGCTACGTCGGCGCCGAGACCGGCCCGAACGCTCAGCTCGGTATCAACATCTACAACGGCATCCAGCTGGCGATCAACCAGCACAACGAGTCCAACAAGGGCTGCCAGGTCGCCTTCAAGAAGTTCGACACCGAGGGCGACCCGAACAAGGCGACCGGTCCGGTCACCCAGGCCGTCAACGAGACCGACATCGTCGGCGTCGTCGGCCTCCCGTTCTCGGGTGAGTCGAAGGCCACCGGCAACATCTTCGAGCAGCAGGGCCTCGTCCACATCACCCCGTCGGCCACCAACCCGGGCCTGACGCAGAACGGCTGGAAGACCTTCTTCCGCGGCCTCGGCAACGACGCCGTGCAGGGCCCGGCCGCCGCGAAGTTCCTCACGGACAAGCTCAAGGCCAAGAAGGTCTACCTGGTCCAGGACGACTCCGACTACGGCATCGGCCTCGGCACCCAGACCTCCAAGGCGCTCGGGAGCGCGCTCGCGGGCACCGACAAGGTGACCACCGGCCAGAAGGACTTCTCCGCGGTGATCTCGAAGATCATCAACGCGAAGCCGGACGCCGTCTACTACGCCGGCTACTACGCCGAGGGCGCCCCGTTCGACCAGCAGCTGGTCAACAAGGGCTACAAGGGCACGTTCGTCGGCCCCGACGGCGTGAAGGACGACCAGTTCATCAAGCTGGCCGGCGACGCGTCCAGCAACGCGTACTTCACCTGCCCCTGCATCCCCGGTGAGCTGATCACCGACTTCGAGGGCGCGTACAAGAAGCTCGCGAACGCCGAGCCCGGCACCTACTCCATCGAGGGCTACGACGCGGCCACCGTGCTGCTCTCGGGCATCGACAAGGGCAAGACGACCCGCGCCGACCTGCTCTCGTGGGTGAAGGACTACGACGCCGACGGTCTCAGCAAGCACTACAAGTGGGACTCCACGGGTGAGCTGCAGGCCCCGGCCGTCTACGGCTACAAGGTCGACAACGGCAAGATCGTTCCGATCGGAACGATCGGCTGATCAGGCGACACGGGAGGGTGCCGCGGACCCCGGTGGCCCGCGGCACCCTTCTTTTCTCCACTACGCTCGGAACCGATCGGATCGACGATGATCCGGCACTGAACCCTGGATGTTCGAATGCTCGAAACCCTCCTCCTCCATCCCGCCCTCGATAGTTCCTGGATCAACTTCGACGTCAACGCGCTCGTCCAGAACTTCTGGAGTGCAACGTTCGACGGCCTCACCTTCGGCGCGGTCTACGGCCTCATCGCCGTCGGCTACACGCTGGTCTACGGCGTGCTCAACCTGATCAACTTCGCCCACTCCGAGGTGTTCATCGTCGGCGCGTACGGCGTCGTCGTCACCCTCACCACCCTGGGCTTCGGACCCAGCGCTCCCAATCTCAGTCCGGCGGCGATCGTCGGGGACCTCATATTGGCGTTGCTCGTCGGTATGGTCGCCGCAGGCGCCACCGCGTGGATCCTGGAGCGCGTCGCCTACCGGCCGCTGCGGAAGCGCAACGCGCCCCGACTGGTGTTCCTGATCACCGCGATCGGCGCGTCCTTCACGATCCAGTACCTGATCTTCCTGATCCGGGGCGCGAACGCCGAGCCGGCGGTGACCATGTTCATCCCGCAGCCGATCTTCGACGTCTTCGGCACCATCGTGAACAGCCAGCAGCTCATCATCGTCATCGCCTCGGTGCTGCTGATGATCGGCACCGACTGGTTCATCCGCCGCACCCGCACCGGCCGTGGCATCCGCGCGGTCGCGCAGGACCCGGACACGGCGACGCTCATGGGCGTGAACAAGGAGCGGATCATCCAGATCACGTTCATCACCGGCGGTATCCTCGCCGGCGCCGCGGCCCTGTTCTACGTGATGCTCGTCCCGTCGGGCGTCATCTACAACGGCGGCTTCATCCTCGGCGTCAAGGCGTTCGCCGCGGCCGTCCTCGGCGGCATCGGCAACGTCCGCGGCGCACTGCTCGGCGGCCTGCTGCTGGGCGTCATCGGAAACTACGGACAGATCCTGCTGGGCGACTCGCAGTGGACCGACGTGGTCGCGTTCGTCGTCCTGGTGCTGGTGCTGCTGGTCAAGCCCAGCGGCATCCTGGGCACCTCGCTCGGAAGGAGCCGCGCATGAGCATGACGGAAGGTCCCCGGGTCCTCCCCGACGGCCGCGAGGAGCAGGCGGTCGACTCGTTCGAGGCCGGCCGCGGCAAGCGCGCAAACGGCCCGTTCCAGCAGTTCCGCGACCGCTGGAACAACCTGTCCCGCCCCGTGCAGTGGGCGTGGCTGCTGATCGTCGTCGCGTTGGCGTACGCGCTGCCGTACCTCAACTTCTTCCCGCTGAGCACCGCGCCGGGCAACGACTGGCCGCTCGCCTGCTTCTCGATGGCCGTGTACGCGCTCATCGCGATCGGCCTGAACGTCGTGGTCGGCTACGCCGGTCTGCTCGACCTCGGCTACGTGGCGTTCTTCGCCGTGGGGTCGTACACCGCGGCGATGCTGACCAGCCCCGACTCGCCGTTCGTGAAGATCCCGTACCTGTGGACGATCCCGGTCGCCATCGCGGTGACGATGACGTTCGGCATCATCCTGGGCGTCCCGACGCTCCGCCTCCGTGGCGACTACCTGGCGATCGTGACCCTCGGCTTCGGTGAGATCGTCCGCATCCTGGCGACGATCATCCCGGCGATGAAGGGCCAGGTCGGGTTCCAGAACGTCGGGCACCCGCCGGGGACGAACGCGGACGGCGTGCCGATCTTCTCCAACTCGAACGGCGTGCCCTGGTACTGGCTGACGATCACGGTCATCATCGTGATCCTGCTGCTGGTCGGCAACCTCGAGCGCAGCCGCGTCGGCCGCGCCTGGGTCGCCATCGGGGAGGACGAGGACGCCGCCGAGATCATGGGCGTCCCCACCTTCAAGTACAAGGTGTGGGCGTTCGCGATCGGCGCAGGCGTCGGCGGCCTCTCCGGCGCCCTGTTCGCCGGCCAGGTCGGCTTCGTCAACAACCAGAAGTTCGACGTGCAGACGTCGATCCTGTTCCTCGCGGCCGTCGTCCTCGGCGGTGCGGGCAACAAGGTCGGCGCGATGCTCGGCGGCGCGATCGTGGCGTACATCCCGCTGCGGTTCACCGTCATCGCGGACTACAAGTACCTCATCTTCGGCATCGCCCTCGTGCTGATCATGATCTTCCGGTCGCAGGGCCTGTTCCCGGCGCGGCAGAAGCTGCTCGCCTACGGCAGGCATGCATACCGGTTGATGGTGGACGCGGCGAAGCGCAACCCGGCGCCGGTGACCGGGGCGACCCCGGCCGTCGGCGCGGGGACGCTGGACCCGGGATCGCTCGATGGTGACGGCGCGAAGGGAGGCGCACGATGACGGACGCACGGAACACCGCTCCCGAGGAGGAGCCGGCGCTCGGCGCCAATGAGGACGAGCTGGAGGCGGCGGGCATCGACCTGGACGTCGCAGAGGCCGCGGCCCCGGATCGCGAGATCGCGGTCGAGGTCGGAGAGAACATCGTGGAAGTGCGCAACCTGACCGTGAAGTTCGGCGGTCTGACGGCGCTCGACGACGTGACGTTCGACATCCGCCGCGGCGAGATCCTCGGCCTGATCGGCCCGAACGGCGCAGGCAAGACGACCTGCTTCAACGCGATGACGGGCGTCTACAAGCCGACCAGCGGCGACGTGCTGCTGGAGGGCCAGACGATCAAGGGCCGCAAGCAGCACCAGATCACCCGGATGGGCCTGTCGCGCACGTTCCAGAACATCCGCCTGTTCGGCGAGATGACCGCTCTGGAGAATGTGGTCGTCGGACTGGACGCGCGGCACCGCACGTCGGTGCCCGGCGCGCTGCTCCGCCTCCCGCGGCACCAGCGCGAGGAGAAGTCGTCGATCGAGCGCGGGATGGCGCTGCTGGAGTTCGTCGGCATCGCCGACCACGCCGGTTCGCTGTCGCGGTCGCTGCCGTACGGCTACCAGCGGCGCCTGGAGATCGCGCGTGCGCTGGCGACGGACCCGAAGGTGCTCTGCCTGGACGAGCCGGCCGCCGGCTTCAACCCGGCGGAGAAGGAGGAGCTGATGGACCTCATCCGCACCATCCGCGCCGACGGGTACACCGTGCTGCTGATCGAACACGACATGAAGCTGGTCATGGGTGTGACCGACCGGATCGTGGTGCTGGAGTTCGGGCGCAAGATCGCCGACGACACTCCGGAGGCCATCCGGAACGACCCGCGCGTGATCGCCGCCTACCTCGGGGAGCCCGAAGATGACGTTGCTTGAGCTGAAGAACATCAGCGTTTCCTACGGCCGGATCGAGGCCATCCACGACATGTCCTTCTCGGTGGAGGAGGGCGAGATCGTGAGCCTCATCGGGGCGAACGGCGCCGGCAAGTCGACGACCATGAAGACGATCTCGGGCATCCTGAACCCGTCGAAGGGGAGCATCCTCTTCGACGGCGAGGACATCACCAAGATGAAGGCGCACATCCGCGTGATCCGTGGGATCTCGCAGGCGCCGGAGGGCCGGGGGATCTTCCCGGGCATGACGGTGCTGGAGAACCTCGACATGGGTGCGTTCGGCCGCAAGGACCGCTCCAAGATGGGCGACGACTTCGACCGCGTGTTCGCGCTGTTCCCGCGGCTCGCCGAGCGCAAGACGCAGGTCGGCGGCACGATGTCCGGCGGCGAGCAGCAGATGCTCGCCATCGGCCGCGCGCTGATGTCGAACCCGCGCCTGCTGCTGCTGGACGAGCCCTCGATGGGACTCGCACCGCAGTTCATCCGGCAGATCTTCTCGATCGTGACGGAGATCAACAAGCAGGGGACGACGGTGCTGCTCGTGGAGCAGAACGCCAACCAGGCGCTGGCCCGCGCGCATCGCGCCTTCGTGCTGGAGACCGGCGTGATCACCCGCGCCGGCACCGGCCGCGAGCTGCTCGCCGACCCCGCCATCAAGGAGGCGTACCTCGGCGTCGCGTGACGCACCCCCGTCGAGTACACGAAGAGTGCACGCTTTCCGCCTGGAGAGCGTGCACTCTTCGCGTACTCGCGGGCGGTTCTCCCGGCGCTCCGGCGCGGCGGCGCCGTGAACGTCCGGTAAATTCGCCTGCGTGTACTTGAAGAGTCTGACGCTCAAGGGCTTCAAGTCGTTCGCCCAGCCGACGACCTTCGCCTTCGAGCCGGGCGTCACCTGCGTCGTCGGCCCGAACGGGTCGGGCAAGTCGAACGTCGTGGACGCGCTCGCCTGGGTGATGGGGGAGCAGGGCGCCAAGACGCTCCGCGGCGGCAAGATGGAGGACGTCATCTTCGCCGGCACCGCCACCCGCGGTCCGCTCGGCCGCGCCGAGGTGCAGCTCACCATCGACAACTCCGACGGCGCTCTGCCGATCGAGTACTCCGAGGTCACCATCTCGCGCACGCTGTTCCGCAACGGCGGCAGCGAGTACGCGATCAACGGGCAGTCCTGCCGGCTCCTGGATGTGCAGGAGCTGCTGAGCGACTCCGGACTCGGCCGCGAGATGCACGTCATCGTCGGGCAGGGCCAGCTCGACGCCGTGCTGCACGCCAGCCCCGAGGACCGCCGCGGCTTCATCGAGGAGGCCGCAGGCATCCTGAAGCACCGCCGCCGCAAGGAGAAGACCCTCCGCAAGCTGGAGGCCATGCAGACCAACCTGACGCGTCTCAGCGACCTGGCGGGCGAGGTCCGCCGCCAGCTGAAGCCGCTCGGGCACCAGGCCGAGATCGCGCGCGAGGCGCAGACGATCGCCGCCGTGGTCCGGGATGCGCGGGCGCGGCTTCTCGCGGACGAGGTCGTCACGCTGCGCCGCACCCTCGACGACCACGGTCGCACCGAGGCCGAGCGGCACAGCGAGCAGATCGTCTTGCAGGAGCAGCTGGAGCAGAAGCAGCTGCGCCGCACCCGGCTCGAGCAGGCGCAGGTGGGGGATGCGGTCGACAGGGCCCGCAGCACCGCGTTCGCCCTGGAGTCGGTGCAGGAGCGGCTGCGCGGGTTGTTCACGCTCGCCAACCAGCGGGTGGCGCTGCTCGGCAGCCAGGCCGACTCCTCCGACTCCGCACCGAGCGTCACGCCGCAGAACGTGCAGGACGCCCGCGCCGAGGTGGAGCGCCTCCGTGGCGTGGTCATCGAGGCGGAGGCGGCATGGGCCGCCGCGCAGGCCGCGACCCGCACCTCCCGCGCCCGGCTGGAC
>JAEWJG010000437.1 GCA_023386675.1 Actinomycetes bacterium | reverse complement strand
GTGTTCGCCTTCGGGCCCGCCTGACCGCCGCCTCGCCGGTCACTCGCTCCAGACGCTCGGCGCCTCGGCGCGGGTCGACGGCAGCGCCGCGTCCGAGCCCCACTCGATCAGCCACTCCGGCACGGTGACGTCCGTCGGTGACGGCCCCACCGCGTCCAGCAGCTCTGCGATGCCGACCACGCCGCCCGAGCGCTTGAGGAACCGCCCCCGGATGAACGCCTGCGTGTAGATCTCGCCGTCCACCGTGAACCGCTGCTCGACGTAGACCGCCTTCTCGTCGAATCCGAGGATGCGCGACTCGACGACGAACGGCTGCCAGAGCTCCAGCGACTTGCGGAAGGAGATCGTCTCCGACGCGACCACCGGGTACCACCCGCGCTGCTTGAAGATGGCCCAGACACCGCTCCGCGTCAGCAGGTCGAACCGCCCGATGTCGGCTATCGACAGGTACACCCCGTTGTTCATGTGCTTCAGGATGTCGAGGTCGGTCGGCAGGACGCGGAACTTCGTGCGCGCCACATCCCAGTGTCCGAGCCGCGGGCCGAAGCGGGAGATGATCGCGTGGAGCATCGTCCGGAAGATCATGTGCACGCGGCAATGGTAGTGATCCGCCGACCGATCGGCGCATCCGTTGTGCGGACTCTCCAACCGCCGCGGTCAGGCGGCGGACGTGCGTTGTGCTCACCGCATCAGGCGACCAGCGTCCCGCCGTCCACGACCGAGACCGTGCCGGTCGACCAGTCCTGGTCCATCAGCGCGACGAACGCCTTAGCGATGTCGCCGACTTCGCCGACCCGTCCGAGTGGCAGACCGGCGCCCGTCTGCCGATACATCTCCTCGAGATCCTCGTCGTCCATGGAACCCCAGAGCGGCGAGCGCACAACGCCCGGCGCGACGGCGTTGACGCGGATCGGCGCCAACTCGACCGCGAGGGAACGGACCGCGGAAACCATGGCGCCGGATGCCGCCGTCCCCAGCAGCCATCCCGCCCCACCCCGCCAGGCCGCGGACCCGCTCATCAGGGAGATCGAGCCGCCGTCGCGGATCAGGGGCACCGCGTGACGCACAGCGTTGAACGCGTGCACGACGCGGAGTCCGAGGAAATCGAAGCCGATCTGCGGGGTGTAGTCCGCGAGCGGAACCGAGCTCAGGTTCTCCGCCGCGGTGTAGACCAGGTGGTCGAAAGGCCCGACGCCGACGAAGAATCGTGTCAGATCGTCATCGGACGACGCATCCACGACGTGCCCGCTCGCGCGCGGTCCGAGCTCGGCGAGCGCGCTCTCGACCGCGGCCGCTCGCCGCGAACCGACGACGACCTCCGCACCCGCGGATACCACCGCCCTCGCCGTCGCCAGCCCGATGCCGGAAGTTCCGCCGATGATGACGACTCTGCTGTTCTCATTGACTGTCATGCTTCGAGGATGCGCCGCGCCCGCGGGCCGCGTCCAAGACCTCCTGCGTCTTGGGAGATACCCCACGGGTATGAGAGAGGCGAGTAGGGTGCGATCGTGGCCGACCTCGATCTGCGCAAACTCCGCTACTTCGTGACGCTCGGAGAAGAGCTGAACTTCGGTCGCGCCGCCGCACGGCTCCATGTCGCGCAGCCGGTGCTGAGCCGGCAGATCGCCGCGCTGGAGCGGGAGCTCGGCGTCCAGCTCTTCGAGCGGTCCACCGCGGGAACGCGCCTGACGGATGCAGGACGACTGCTTCTGGGCGAAGCCGAACTCACGCTCTCGAACAGCGTCGCGCTCATGCGCCGCGCGCGGCAGCTGGGCCGCGGCGAGCAGCGCTTCACCATCGCGTTCATGCCCGGAATCATCGTGACCCCCCTCAGCCGCGCCCTGTCCGACCGGTTCGAAGGGCTGACGATCGACGTCCTCCGCGTCGAGTGGGACACGCAGGCGACGGTGCTCCACGATGGCTCAGCGGACGTCAGCGTCATGCGCTTGCCCGTGGACACCCGCGGCCTCTCGGTCCTGCCGCTCTTCTCGGAGGCCCGGCTGGTCGCCCTGCCCGCGGGACATGCGCTGGCCTCTCTCGACAGCGTGACCGTCGACGAGCTGGCACGATTCGACCTCCTGCAGGACCCCGACGCCGTGCCGGAGTGGCGGGATGCGGCTCGGCGGCTCAGGCCGGCAGCGCTCACCCGCGACCGTTCCGGACTCCCTGTCGTGCAGACCGTGGAGGCGAAGCTCGAGCACGTCGCCGCCGGCCGGGGACTGGTCGTTCTCCCCCGGTCGACCGCGAGCTACTACACCCGGGCAGACGTCGTCTACCGGGAGGTGGTCGACCTGCCGCCCGGCGAAGTGGTGATCGGATTCGCCGCCGGGCGGACAACCCCGCAGATCGAGGCCGCACTCCAGCTCGCGCGGCGCCTTCTCGTCGCTCCGGCGGACATCAGCTGATGCGGAGATCCGCGATGCGTCCATCCTCCAGTCCGAACCGCATCGGGCCCGTGCCGTTGTACCCGTCCCCGGTCACGGTGAGCGTCACGATATAGGTGTCCGGGTCGGGGCCGGCCGACCAGTCCACGAGCTCGAAGTGCGAGCGGACACCGATGTTGTCGGTGCTGTCCCACGTGCGGACGCCCTGGTGGCCCGTGAACTCCCGGCCCCAGTCGTTCAGGGTCGCGTCGTCGGTGAACGCGTCGACGAACGCGTCGGTGTCGCCGCGGTTCGTCGCGTCGATGAAGATGCGGATCGCCTCGGGGAGCTCGTCTGCGCTGGTCACGGAACGATTCTGGACCCGCGACGCTCAGCGCGGGAGGGGGACTTCGAGCAGGCTCACGCCGGCGGGCGGCGCCGAGAGCGCCTGGTCCAGCTCGCCCTTGGTCTTCGCGACCGAATGATGCCAGCCGTACGCGGCGGCCAGGGCGGCGATGTCGACCGTCTGCGGCGTGTAGAGCACGCGGTCGAACGCCTCCGCCGGGGCGGTGCCGGCCACCTCCAGACCGTCGAAGATCGTCCCGCCGCCGTCGTTGCCGACGACGACCTGCAGGTGCGGACGTGTCTCGCCCACGCCGAACAAGAGCGAGCCCGCGTCGTGGAGGAGGGCGAGGTCGCCGAGCAGCACGCGGGTCACGCCACCCGGGTTCCCCGCCTCGTGCGCGGCGCGCTGGCTGGCGAGGGCGATACCGGTGGCGGTGGCGATCGTCCCGTCGATCCCCGCGAGCCCCCGGTTGGCGTGGACGCCGATCCGCTTCCCCGGGACGATGCGGTCGACATCCCGGATCAGCCGCGACGCGCCCAGCACCAGCCGGTCGTGCGGCCAGGTGTAGCGCCAGACGGCCTCCGCCAGCAGCGCGCGGGTGATCGGCGCGCGGACGGCCGCCAGTTCTGCCGTCGCGAAGGCGAGGGCATCGGCGGGATCGAACGAGCGCGCCTTCTCGATGTCGGGGGCTACGGCTGCGGGATCGGCCTCCCGCTCGGCGAACTCGGCGATGCGGCGGCTGGCGAACACCCAGCGCCCCACCCAGCCGCGCACCTCGGGCGAGCGGAGGTCGATCGACTCTCCTGCGCGAACCGCGCCCACGATCGTGGCCCGGTGACCCGGGTTGTACGCCTGCGCTCCGGACGGCGCGACGACGACGACCTCCACGTCAGCGCGCGTCAGCAGCGATGGAACCTCTCGGCTCAGGGTCGGATGGCCGAAGACGATGGCACGGTCGACGGCACCTCCGAAGTCCTCGTCGCGCAGCAGTTCGCGGTAGGAGACGACGAGATTGGGGCCGAACCGCGCGCCGCTCGACACTTCCGCCAGGAGCGGCAGGCCGGCCGCACGCGCGAACTCCTCGGCGGCCGCACCCGCGTCCGCGCCGGCGACGACGACGGTCCGGGGACCGGCCTCGATAGTGAGCGTCTCGCGCCCGAGCGCCGCCGGGCCGGCCGGCGCAGGAAGCGTCCCGGTGATCGCCTCGGGAAGCGCCGGCACGGTGACGGAGAGCGGCTCGCGGAAGGCGGCGTTCAGGTGGACGGGCCCCGGGTCGGCCGTCTCGGCGCCGACGGCGGCGCGGACGGCCGCTTCGGCGAGCGCGGCCGCTCGCTCGGCGTCGTCGGGATCGCCCGTCGGCGCCTGGACGCCTA
>JAEWJG010000403.1 GCA_023386675.1 Actinomycetes bacterium | reverse complement strand
CGCCGCACATCGTCCACGGGGGTGTCGGAGCGATCGAGCCGCACGACGGACGTGGCGGATCGGACCGCCGCGCCTCGGGTCGGGAGCACGAACCCGGCGACCTTGACGGTGCCGCCGTCGACGTGCGTCCGGCCGGTGATCGCCATGAGCAGAGCGAGGGCCGCGGTCCGGTCGCCGCCATGGACGACGAGCACCTCGCCGTCGCCGAGGCGGAACGATACGCCGGCGACCAGCGTCCGCTTGCGCGTGGCCACGGTCAGCCCCTCGGCCGCGGCGACATCGGTCGCGCCCGGCTCGGGCCAGTCGGCGAGCTGGAGCTCCTTCTGCAGCCCGTCGCCCTCGACGTCGAACGAGGGGAGGATGCGGTCGAGCCAGCGCGGCATCCACCATGCCTTCTCGCCGAGCAGCTGCAACACCGCGGGCACCAGGGTCATGCGGACGATGAACGCGTCGACGAAGACGCCGACGGCGAGGCCGAGCGCGATCGGCTTGATCGACGCATCCCCCTCCGGCACGAACGCGGCGAACACCGAGATCATGATGATCGCGGCCGCGGTGACGACCTTGGCCGAGCCGACGAACCCGCTCTGGATGGCGCGCCGGGCGTTGCCGCCGTGCACGTAGTCCTCGCGGATGCGGCTGACCAGGAACACCTCGTAGTCCATCGCGAGGCCGAACAGCACGCCCATCAGGATGATCGGCATGAACGAGATGATCGGCCCGGTCTTGTCGACGTGCAGCGCGTCCGACAGCCAGCCCCACTCGAACACTGCCGTCACCGCGCCGAAGGCGGCGCCGACCGAGAGCAGGTAGCCCAGCGCGGCCTTGATCGGAACGGCGATCGAGCGGAAGACCATCGTCAGCAGGATGAGCGACAGCCCGACCACGAGCACGCCGAAGGGCAGCAGCGCGCCGCCGAGGCGCGACGAGACGTCGATCTGCGCGGCCGTGTTGCCGGTGACCTTGAGGTCGACGCCGTACTCGTCCAGGAAGTGCTGGTGCTTCGCACGGATCTCGGCCACGAGGTCGGCGGTCTTCGCGTCGTCCGGGCCGGTGGTCGGCACGACCTGCACGATCCCCGTGTCGGCCGTCGCGTTCGGCGTCGCGAGCGGCACCGATGCGACGCCCGGCAGATCGGCGATCTCGTCGCCGATCTTCTTCATGAGGCCCAGCGGGTCGGTGCTCTGGATGATCGAGCCGGTCACGATCAGCGGCCCGTTGTAGCCGGGGCCGAAGTGCTCGGAGACCAGGTCGTACGCGACGCGCGCGGACGAGCTCTCGGGTTGCGACCCAGCGTCCGGCAGCGCGAGTCGCAGCTGAAGTGCGGGAAGGGCGGCGATGCCGAGCCCGACGATGACGGCCACGACCGTGACGATCGGGAAGCGCGTGACGGCGCGCACCCAGCCGCGGAAGAAGCCGCGCGGGATCTCGGCGTTCGCGGCGTGCGCGAAGTCGGCGGCAGGCGCAGGAGCGGGTTCGGTGGCCGGAGTCTCGGCGTCGTCGGCGGCGGCGGCCGCTCGGCGCTTCTCCTCTCGGGCGGCCTTGCGGCGCCCCGGCGTCAGCCGCGCGCCGGCGAAGCCGAGCAGCGCAGGGGTGAGCGTCAGAGCGATGATGACCGCGACGGCGACGGCCGCGGACGCGGCGATGCCCATGGTGGTGAGGAACGGGATGTTCGCCACGGCGAGCCCGGCCAGCGCGATGATGACCGTGATGCCGGCGAACAGCACTGCAGACCCGGCGGTCGCGACCGCCCGCGCGGCGGACTCCTCCGGCGGCACCCCCGCCTTCAGCTGACCCTGATGCCTGGAGATGATGAACAGCGAGTAGTCGATCCCGACCGCGAGCCCGAGCATCAGCGCGAGCATCGGCGTCGTCGACGAGATCGACCCGAACAGCGTCGCGATGAAGATCAGGCACATCGAGATGGCGACGCCCAGGATAGCCGTGAGCAGGGGCATCCCGGCCGCGAGGAACGAGCCGAAGGTCACGATCAGCACGATGAGCGCGATGCCGACGCCGATCAGCTCGATGACCGACAGGGTCGGCAGGTTCTGCGAGAACAGCTGTCCGCCGACGGCCGACTTCGCGCCGTCCGGCAGCTGCTTCGCGAGGTCGGCGCCGACATCCTTCACCTGGGTCTTGGTCTCGGCGGTCACCGTCGTCATCTGGCCCTTGAGCTGCACCTGGATGATCGCGGCGGAGCGGTCCTCCGAGACGAGGTCCTTGACCTGGCCGGAGTAGGGGGAGGTGACGCCGGAGACGCCGTCGACATCCTTGAGCTTCGTGACCGCGTGCTCGATCGGCTGCGTGATGTCGCTGTCATCGGCGGTCTTCCCGTCGGGAGCGACCACGACGATCTGCGCGGTGGTCCCGCTGACCTGCGGGAAGGTGCGGCTGAGCGTGTCGAGGGCCTCTTGCGATTCGGTGCCCGGGATGCTGAAGCTGTTGTCCGTGCCCTGGTTGAGGAGCAGGGCGCCGCCGCCGAGGAGGGCGAGGAGCCCGATCCACAGGATGAGCACCAGCTTGCGGGCGCGATAGGCCCACCGGCCGACCGAGTACAGGAGCGAGGACACGGGTTCTCCAGTGGGTGAGTACCGAAAGCGACGAAAAGAGGTTCGATACACCGTTGTATCCGTACAGAACCGTATCGGATACACTGCTGTATCGAAAACCGGATTCAGGAAGGTTTCAGCTTGGACAGCACGACTCTCACGGACGACGCCCCCACCGAGTCCGCCCGGCGGCAGCGCACGCGTGCGCGCCTGCTCGACGCCGCCTTCGAGGTGTTCGCCGACCAGGGGGTCAGCGCGGCCAGCGTCGAGACGATCGTGGAGGCGGCCGGGTTCACCCGCGGCGCGTTCTACTCCAACTTCTCCACCAAGGAGGAGCTGTTCCTGGCGCTGATCGAGCGCGAGATGGGGATGCGGCTGGAGCAGCTGAACGCTGGCGTCGAGCAGTTCCTCACCCCGCTCGTCGGGGACGGCGGCGGGCTGGATGACGCGGACGTGCTGCGCACGATCACGCGCATCCTCGAGCTGCAGTCCGACGACCGCCGCTGGTGGCTGGTCCAGGCCGAGTTCCAGCTGATGGCGCTGCGCGACCATTCGATCGCCGCCGAGTACCTGCGCTACTACGACGAGTTCTTCGCAGAGCTGACCGAGATCGTCGTGCAGGCGCTGCAGAGCGCGGGGCGCCGGTTCACCATCGAGCCGGCCGAGGCTGTGCGGGTCATCGCCGAGCTGTGTGCGAACGGAGAGGCGCGGGCCGTGCTCGCCGACGACCAGCGGACCTTCCCGGAGCGGCTGTCGGAGTCGGTGCCGGCCATCCTGCTCGCGCTCACCGAGCGCGTCTGATCCGGCCGCTCCGGGCCGGCGCGCCCGATCGGTCGGGTTTGAGCGTTCGCCAAGCCGGGCGGTCTAGAGTCTCGGGGATGCGACCCGAAGCATCCCGAGACCCCCGCGCGCCGCGCGCCTCCCGTGTGCTCCGCGCCGTCGCCGTGCTCGCCGCGGCGTCCGCAGCCCTGGTGCTGAGCGGCTGCTCCGGCGCGCCGTCGAGCGCCGGTGCGCCCCGTCCCGCGGCCACCTCCGTCCCCGCGCCGACGCAGACGCCCGACCCGTTCCCGAAGGAGCCGCTCACCGCATCCACGCGCTATGTGGCCGTCGGCGACTCGTTCGCCGCGGGGATGGGCGCCGGCGCCGAGCAGGGCGCGTGCCGGCTGAGCGCCGACAGCTATCCGTCCGTGTTCGCCCGCACGGCCGGCGTCGACCTGGTCGTGAACGCCGCGTGCGCCGGGGCGACGACGTCCGACCTCCTCAAGCACCAGCTGATCGCGCTCGACGACCGCACCGATCTCGTCACGGTCAGCATCGGCGGCAACGACCTGGGTGTCGCCGAGATCGCGGGCAGCTGCTCCGCCGGAAAGGCCGCCCTCTGCCGCAACCAGGTCACGGCAGCGCTCTCGCTGCTGAACGTCCTGCCGGACCGGCTGGACACGGTCTACAGCGCCATCGCGCAGGCCGCACCGAACGCACGCATCGTCGTGACCGGATACACCCTGCTGTACGACGCATCCGATCCCGCGGCGCCGGACTTCCAGACCGCGGCCGCGATCAACGCCGCGACCATCGGCCTGAACGAGGTCATCCGCCAGGCGGTGGACCAGCAGCGCGCCGACGGCAAGGCGATCACCTACCTGCCCGTGGACTTCGCCGGGCACGCCATCGGCGACCGGAGGCCGTGGCTCAACACCTCCGGCGCGGACGTCTTCCATCCCACCGCCGCGGGCTACCGGGAGTACGCCGGCCGGCTCGTCCAGCTGCTCGGCAAGGCCCAGTAGGGGCGCTGGTACCCTGGCTGGTGTCTCACACCGAGAGCCTCCGAGGGAGTTGACCGACCATCACCGCGACGCCAGAACCGACGACCTACGACCTGATCATCGTCTCGAACCGACTGCCGGTCGACCGGGTGGTGGACGATGACGGCAACGCGGACTGGCGGCCGTCGCCCGGTGGTCTCGTCGCGGCGCTGGAGCCGGTCATGCGGTCGCAGGACGGTGTGTGGATCGGCTGGGCCGGCGTCTCCGACGAGGAGATCGAGCCGTTCGAGGCGGGCGGGATCAACATCCTGCCCGTGCCGCTCAGCGAGCAGGAGCTGCAGGAGTACTACGAGGGCTTCTCCAACGACACGCTGTGGCCGCTCTACCACGACGTCATCGCGCAGCCGTCGTACCACCGGGAGTGGTGGGAGTCGTACGTCCGCGTGAACCGGCGTTTCGCCGAGGCCGCAGCCTCGGTCGCCGCGAAGGGCGCCGTGGTCTGGGTGCACGATTACCAGCTGCAGCTGGTTCCCGCCATGCTGCGGGAGCTGCGGCAAGACCTCGTCATCGGGTTCTTCAACCACATCCCGTTCCCGCCCTACGGCATCTACTCCCAACTCCCGTGGCGGCGGCAGATCATCGACGGGCTGCTCGGCGCCGACGTCATCGGCTTCCAGCGGGTCGCGGATGCGGGGAACTTCTCCCGCGCCGTCCGCCGGCTCAAGGGGTACGAGACGCGCGGGCCGATCATCGAGGTCCCGATCGACACGGACGACCCCGAAGCCGGGTCGCACCGGCACGTCACCACCGACCGCCGCGGCGGCCTGGTGCGCACGGTGCTGGCACGCGCGTTCCCGATCTCGATCGACGCCGACCAGTACCAGGAGCTCGCGCGGCGTCCGGAGATCCAGGCGCGCGCCCGGGAGATCCGCGAGGAGCTCGGCAACCCCGAGAAGATCATGCTCGGCGTCGACCGGCTCGACTACACCAAGGGCATCGGCCACCGCCTCAAGGCGTTCGGCGAGCTGCTCGCCGACGGCCGGGTGAAGGCGGAGGATGTGACGCTCGTCCAGGTGGCGAGCCCCAGCCGAGAGCGCGTCGAGACCTACCGGCAGCTGCGCGACGAGATCGAGCTGACCGTCGGCCGCATCAACGGCGACTACTCGACGCTGGGCCACACGGCCGTCGCGTACCTCCACCACGGCTACCCGCGCGAGGAGATGGTCGCGCTGTACCTCGCCGCCGACGTCATGCTCGTCACCGCCCTGCGCGACGGCATGAACCTGGTCGCGAAGGAGTACGTCGCGACGCGGGTGGACGAGGACGGCGTGCTGGTCCTGAGCGAGTTCGCCGGCGCGTCCGACGAGCTGCGGCAGGCGCTGCTGATCAACCCGCACGACATCGCCGGGCTGAAGAACGCGATCCAGCACGCCGCGAACATCGACCCGCGCGA
>JAEWJG010000347.1 GCA_023386675.1 Actinomycetes bacterium | reverse complement strand
GTAGCAACGGGGCCCGCCGTGTCGAGGGAGGCGGGGCGGGGGCGGGGTTACTTGGTGGTCTTCGCCTTGGTCGGGTCGGTGAGCACGTAGATGTAGCCGCTGAGTTTCGCGTCGAAGCCGGTCCCGCTCTCGGCCGTGTTGATGTCCAGGCCGTTCACCAGGAACAGGCGCTTGCCGTTCTGGGCCGCCTTGATGAACGCGAAGATCTGGTCCTCGGCGCCGCGCACCGTGACACTCACCGGGATGACGGTGAAGTTCTTCGACGTGATCAGGCCGCTGGTGACCGGGGGCGCACCCACCACCGGGGTCGGCGCGGGGGCAGGTGTCGCGGCAGCGGAAGGCGTCGGCGTGGGCGCGGGCGTCGCCCCGGAGCCGCCCGCTGCGGCAGCCGGAGCCGCTGCGGCAGGAGCATCCGGGAGGGCGTAGGCCTGCCCGTCGCTCTGCGTGCTGGCCACGACGATCACGCCGTTCGTCGCTGCGAACCCGTTCATCTCGTCGCTGAACGTCGTGGCATCCGCCGTCGACGGAACCGAGGCCGCGAGCTCCGCAAGCTGCTCCTTGAGCTTGGGGAGGTTCTCGCTGTCCTTCCGCATCTTCGCGAGCAGCGTCGCCTTGACCGCGTTCCCGCCCTCCACCGTCGCCGTTTCAGCGTTGGCCGCCGTCGCCCCTTCCAGTTGCGGCTGGATGCCGACGACCCAGCCGAGTGCACCGATCACGACCATGACGAGTACGGAGCCGATGATCCAGAGCCTGTTCTTGTCCATCTCACTTGCCCTTCGTCTGGAAGCGGTGGGTGAACAGGCTGTCGCTCACGTGGATGACGACGCTCGACGTGTAGATCCCGGAGTCGTCACGGTTCACCGTGCCGGCCTGGATATCCACCACCCCCGGGATCTTCTGGACCGAAGCCACCCAGCCGGCGACATCGGGAAAGCCATTGCTCAGTGTCACGACGGTGACAGTGGCGATGCGGGGGCCCTGAAGCGGGTCCGTCGACTGCTGGTAGGTCGCGATCGGCGACGACGAATCCACCGTGATGGACTTCATCTTCAACCCGGCAGGCTCGGCCTTCCCGATGGCGGTGATGAACGGCTCCCAGGCCACCTCGGTGGACGCGCCCACCTGCTGGGCCGCCACGGCGACATCCACCTCGTTCTGCACGGTGCGCACCTCCCCGTACTTCTGCTGCTGCGCCAGGAGGTCGTTCGTCCGGCTCTGGGCCGCGAGCAACTGGGCCTGCGCCATCAGGTTGAAGCCGAAGGCGGCCGCGATCGCGACCACGACGACGAGCAGGACGGCCAGCACACCCCAGGTGAACCCGCGGCGGGTGCGCGCATGACGGCGAGCCGAGCGCACCTCGGGCGGCAACAGGTCGACGCGGGGATCCCCGCCGATGATCAGACCCTCTACCTGCGACGAGGCCGCAGGAACCGTGACCGGCGACTTCGCTGACTTCGGCGACTTCGGCGACTTCGAGGGCTTCGGCGGCTTCGACCGCTTGGACGGCTTCTCCGGGGAAGCGTCCGGCGAATCGGAGGGACGGCGGAGGCTGATGGTCATGCTGCGCTCCCGAGGGCGAGGCCGAGCGCCGCGGAGAGCGCCGACCGGTTCTGCCGCAACTGGTTCGCGTCGAGGTGACGAGACAGCGTGACGGCGTGGAAAGGGTCGCCCGGCGCAACGGGCAGCCGGGTCATCTCACTGAGCGCCTCGGCCATGCCGGGCAACTGCGAGCCGCCGCCGGTGAGCAGGATGCTCTCGACCGGCGTCGTGGGGCGGGTGTTGACGAAGTAGCTGACGGTGTTGCGGAGGCTGTTGAGCAGTTCGCCCGTGATGCGGTAGACGATCTCGACCGCCTGCTGCTCCTGCGGAGAGTTCACCTGTTTCGCGAGCCCGGTGACCGCCTTGATCCGCTCGGCCTCTCCGGGCGAGACCTCCAGGCCGGACCGCAGGGCTTGGGTGAGCTCCGCGCCGCCGGCCGGGATGATGCGGACGAACTGCGGGACGCCGTCCGTCGCGACGACCACGCTGGTGGTGTTCGCGCCGATGTCGACCAGGGCGACGGTGCCGCGGATGCCGGCACGGGTGACCATGGCGCGGGTCAGCGCGAAGGGCAGCAGGTCGACGTCGACCGGCGTGAGACCCGCGAGCTGGGCCGCCTTCACATTGCCGAGCACCGCCTCCTTGACGGCGGCGATCAGCAGCCCGTTGACGACGGGACCGGTCTCGAGCATCCCCTCGGAGATGGGGTAGAAGTCGAGCAGGGCGTCTGCAACAGGCACGGGCAGCATGTCCTGCACCAGGAACGGCAGGCTCTCGCGGATGCGGGTCTGCGACATGCGCGGCACCGTCAGGTCGCGGGCCAGGACGCGCTGGTTGCCCATCCCGAGCACGACCTCCTTGCTCTTGAAGCCGCCCTGCTGCCAGAGCTGACGCAGACCCGCGGCGATGGTGTTGGGCTCGAGGACCTCACCGCGCGACGCGGCTCCCTCGGGGATCGGGACGGCGTGGTGCCGCAGCAGCGTGGGCTTCGGCTTGCCGGGGTCGGCGAGCTCCACCGCGCGAATGGTCGTGCTGCCGATGTCGATGCCGACGATGCTGGTGGCCATCCGTTCCTCCTTCTGTTGGTCGTGCGTTTGTCTAAGCGAGTCCGCGGCGCGCCAGGTAGGCGCTCCCGATGATGGGTCCGGCGAGGATCC
>JAEWJG010000317.1 GCA_023386675.1 Actinomycetes bacterium | reverse complement strand
GCAGCCTCCACCGCCGCCGGCGCAACGGTCGCCGCAGCTACCACGGAAACGTCGGAGGCGTCCGACGAGTCCGCCGAAGTTGCCGAGCCGGAGCAGCCCCGCAAGCGCGGCGGGCGCCGGCGCGCGGCCGCGGTCGAGGAGGAGGACGCCGCCGCCGAAGAGCCGCAGGAAGACCCGCAGATCGTCGCCACCCGCCTCCTGGCCCGCGCCATGCAGCTCGGCCACGAGAAGGACGACTCGCCGTGGCTGCACAGCTCGTCGGTGAAGGGCCAGATGAAGCGGATGGACCCGTCCTTCAGCGAGAAGGCGCTCGGCTTCCGCTCGTTCAGCGACTTCATCAAGTCCCGCAGCGACCTGGTCGAGCTCGACGACAGCTCGACCGCGCAGATGCTGCGGCTCGCCCCCTCGCGTCCGCGCCGCGCGCGGCACAGCGGCCGGGCGACCGACCCGGTCTCCGCATCGTAAGCAGGCACCCAGCTAGCGGGGATTGACTGCGGCCATGGCGAAGCAGTGGAGAGCGATCCAGTTCGGCGCACCGGAGAAGTGGGAGTTCGCGGAGGTCGACACCCCCGCGCCCCGGCAGGGCGAGGTGACGATCCGGGTGACCGCCGCGGGCGTCAATCCGGCCGACTACAAACACGTATCGGCCCCGCGTCCCGGCCTGACGCTGCCCGTCCCCATCGGCTACGAGGCTGCTGGCGTGCTGTCGGCCGTCGGTCCGGACACCGAGATCGCATCCGGCGGCGGAGCGGTCGGGGATGCGGTCGTGGCGTTCCGCATCCAGGGCGGCTACGCCACCGAGATCACGGTCCCGGCGAAGGACGTCTTCGCCAAGCCGCCTCGGCTCACCGACGAGGAGGCCGCCAACCTGCTGCTGGTCGGTACGACGGCCGCGCAGATGCTCGACGTGACGGATGTGCGGCCGGGCGAGACCATCCTCGTGCACGGCGCCTCCGGGGCGGTCGGGGTCAGCATCCTGCAGCAGGCGAGCGAGCTCGGCGCCCGCGTGATCGGCACGGCGAGCGAGTCCAGCTTCGCCCGCGTCCGCCGCTTCGGCGGGCTGCCGGTCGCGTACGGTCCCGGCCTCGCCGAGCGCGTGACGGAGGCCGCGCAGGGCCCGATCGCCGCCGCCCTCGACACGGTGGGCACGTCCGAGGCGATCGACGTCTCGCTGGAACTGGTGCCGGATCGCCTCCGCATCGTCACCATCGTGGATGCGCAGCGCGCCGAGCGCGAGGGCATCCACGCGGTCTTCGGTGCGCAGCCCGAGAGCCAGGCGTTCCGCGACGCCGCGCGCGCCCGGCTCCTGGAGCTGGCCGGAAGCGGCCGCCTTCAGGTCCCGGTCGCCCGCACCTACCCTCTGGCCGATGCGCCCGAGGCACTGGCGTTCCTGAAGGAGGGGCACCCGGGCGGCAAGATCGCGCTGCTGCCGTAACGGTCGCCGATCCCTCCCGCCGGGGCCGATAGCATGGCGCCCACGCGTGCCGTGCCGACCTCCCTCGATCCTGCCGTCGTGGCGAACATCGATGCACGGCTCGCCTCCATCGAGTCCCGGGACGGCGTCACCATCCCGTGGGCGATCGAGAGCGGAAGCCGCGCCTGGGGGTTCCCCTCCCCCGACAGCGACTACGACGGCCGCTTCCTGTTCATCCGCCCCACCGCCGACTACCTCCGGCTCATGCCGCTGCGCGACGTCATCGAGACCCCGCTCGACGCGATCTACGACGTCAACGGCTGGGATGTGCGCAAGGCCGTCACCCTGCTCGTGCGGGGCAACCCCACCGTGGTGGAGTGGCTCCGCTCGCCCATCGTGTACACCGGCGACGCCGCCTTCCGAGACGGCATTCTCGCGCTAGCGGAGGAGGTCCTGGACCGCGAGCGCGTCCTCGATCACTACGTCCACATCGGCATCCGCCATCGCGACAACCAGGACGGCAAGCTCAAGCGGTTCTTCTACGCCCTCCGGCCGGCCGCGACGCTGGCCTGGCTGAACGCGCACCCAGGGGAGGCGGTCGCTCCGATGGACCTTCCGTCGCTGATCGCCGAATCCGACCCGCCTCCGGGCGTCGCGGAGGCCGTCGACTCCCTGATCGCGATGAAGGCCCTCACGCGAGAGCTGGGCGCCGGCGAAGCCCCCGGCATCCTGCGTCGCTACGTGGACGAAAACCTGCAGCGGGCCGCCGAAAGGCCGGCGGCTCCGCGCTCCGACCCGTCGCGGGCCTGGGCGGCCGCCGACGCCTTCTTCCTCCGCCTGACCGGGGTCTCCTAGCGCCCCGGCCGCGCCAGCTGCGCCTCGGCTTCGGCCTCGGACACCACCGTCATCCCGCCGGTGCGCTGGCTCGACTGGAGCAGCACCTCCATCCACCGCTCGTTGAGCTTGGGCGGCGCGGTCTCCGAGAAGACGAACGCGAGCGGGATCTCGCGGCTCACCCACAGGCTGATGCGGCCGCCGCCCTGGTGGTCCGGCACCTGCCAGTTGAGCAAGAAGCTCTCGTGGCGCCGCAGTTTGGTGACGACGGCGATCTTCACATGCGACAGCGTCCGGTCGTCGAACTCGTACTCCTGGGCGGCGTACCCGTAGATCAGGCGGCCCATTTCATGCCCCCTCGTGCGGCTTCCCCTGCTTCGACCTACTGGCGCGGTACGTGCCCTCCGGCACCTCTTCGCGGATCTCGGCGCGCAGCTCGTCCTCGAGCCACAGGCCGGCGTTGGAGTTCGCGCGCTCGCTGAGGATCGTGAGCCAGTCGCGGTTCAGCTCCGGCAGCTCCTGGCCGACGAACACGAATTGGACCGAGATGGACGGGTCGAGCCAGATGGATCGCAGCACGCCGACCGGACCGCCGGTGCGGTCGGTCCAGATCAGCAGGAAGCCCTCGCGTCGCCGCAGCTTCGCCTGCACGACCGCCTGCAGGTGGGCGAGGACGCGATCGTCGAACGTGAACCCGTCCGCACCGTCGTAGATCAGGGTTCCCACTGGGCTCCTTCCGCTGACATCACTTTCTCCGAACAGCCGCGCGCCGTCAATAGAGGAGTGCGCCGAGCGCCGTAAAGTCCGGTCATGGACGCTCTCACGCGAACCATCAAAGCGGCCCTCCTGTACGAGGACGGCCGGACCCTCGACAGCGTCGTGGTCGTGCCCCTCATCGGCGGATGCCCGCCCGGGGAGATCCGCGTCGCGACCACCTTCGCCGGCGCCCTCGCCTACGACGTCTACGAGCTGGCGGACGAGGAGGAGTACTCGTCCATGCCTGCCTATCCGTACCGCTCCACCGTCCCGGTCACGACGGACGACCTCGACGAGTAGCGTTGCGGGAGTGACACCTCCCGCCGATCCCGCACGCCCCCGAACCGGCGCGGCGGTCGCAGCACTCAGCCTCGGGACGCTGCTGAACCCGCTCAACTCGTCGATGATCGCGGTGGCGCTGGTGTCGCTGCAGCGCGACTTCGACGTGGACGTGACCACGGTCACCTGGGTGATCACCTCCTTCTACCTGGCGTCCGCCGCCGGCCAGCCGCTGATGGGCCGGCTCGCCGACCGGTTCGGCCCGCGCCGCCTGTTCCTGTTCGGGATGGTCGTCGTCGCGCTCGCCTGCGCCCTCACGCCGTTCTCGGGCTCGTTCGTCGCGGTGTGCATCGGCCGGGTCGCGCTGGCGATCGGCACGGCGACCGCGTTCCCGTCGGCGATCGCCATGCTGCGGCCGCTGTCGGCGAGTTCGGGCATCCAGACCCCTCGGCTGCTCGGCCGCATCCAGATCGCGAACACGTCGGGCGCGGCGATCGGCCCGGTGCTGGGCGGCGCGCTGGTGACGTTCCTCGGCTGGCAGGCGATCTTCTGGATCAACGTCCCGCTCGCCGTCGTCACGTTCGTCGGCGTGTGGCTCTTCGCTCCGAGGGATGCAGAGCGCGAGCGGACTCCGCTCGCGCGGACCCTCGCCGAGTCGGACATCCCCGGCATCCTGCTGTTCATCGCCACGCTGACGTCGCTGCTCGTCTTCCTGCTCGACCTGCACCCCGCACCGCTGTGGTGGCTGCTTCCGGTCGCCGCCGTCGCGACCGTGCTGTTCGCGTGGCGGGAGCTGCGCACCGCGCATCCGTTCCTCGACCTGCGCCTGCTCGCCGCGAACCGCCGGCTGCTGATGATCTACCTGTCGTTCGCCATCTTCAACGTCGTCTACTACTCGGCGTTCTTCGGCCTCCCGCAGTACCTGCAGACCCACGGTGGCTACACCGCGGGTGTCGCGGGGCTGCTGATGTTCCCGCTGGCGGCCGTCACGATCGTGGTCACGCCCCTCGCGGCGCGCTCGATCGGTGCGGTGGGGCTGCGCCCGACGCTCCTCGCCGGTGCGGGGGCGCTCGTCGTCGGCGCCGGCCTGCTCGGCGTCGCCGCCGCGACCACGGCGCCGTGGGTCGTCCTGCTGCTGACGGCCGCGCTCGGCATCCCGTACTGCGTGGTCAGCCTCTCGATGAACCAAGCGCTGTACTCGGCGGCGCGGCCGGAGGACAGCGGTGTCGCGGCGGGCATCTT
Source organism: Actinomycetes bacterium (assembly GCA_023386675.1). Taxonomy (GTDB): domain Bacteria; phylum Actinomycetota; class Actinomycetes; order Actinomycetales; family Microbacteriaceae; genus Leifsonia. The sequence goes on along the minus strand of JAEWJG010000317.1, from coordinate 1,437 downwards.
CCAGACCTCGCGCTACGTCGGCGCGATCGTCGCGACCACCGTCCTCGGCCTGCTGTTCAGCGGCGGAACGAGCGCGGCGAGCTGGCTCACCGCCGTCGGCGTCGCGACGGTGCTGGCCGTGGTGCACCTGGCGCTGCTGACCTTCGTCCGGCCGCGGCGCGGTCCGGAGCAGGCGGCGGCAGCGGCGGACGCGGCGACCTGACGCGGCGCTGCATTCCCGCGCCGGGATGCGCCTCCTAGACTCCGGGCATGACGCTCGCGCTGGGCGGGGACGAACTGCTGACGCAGCTGCTGCTGCTGGTGCTCGCGTTCGTGCTCAGCGCCGTCATCGGGGTGGAGCGCGAGATCCGGCTGAAGAGCGCCGGGCTGCGCACGCACATCCTGGTCGGAGTCGGATCTGCGCTGTTCACGCTGGTGTCGGCGTACGGCTTCACCGCGTTCGGGCTGCCGCCGACCGACCCGTCGCGCATCGCGGCGCAGGTGGTCACCGGCATCGGCTTCGTCGGCGCCGGCGTCATCTTCGTCAACCGCGGCAACGTCGTCGGACTCACCACCGCCTCCTCCATCTGGGTCACCGCCGCGGTGGGGATGGCGTGTGCGGCGGGGCTGCCGGTGCTCGCCATCGCCGGGACCCTGCTCCTCCTCGTCGCGGTCGGCACGCTGCCGACGGCCGAGCGCGTCCTGCGGCGGACGACCGGGAGCACGCTGACCGTCCGGGCGACGGACGACGGCGGCGCGGTGGGCCGCATCCTCGACGCCTGCGCCGCCTCCACGGCCCGCACCTCGATCGACGACGTCCGGCGGACGGCTGCGACGGGCGATGCGGAGCAGGGAGCTCTCGAACTGCGGGTGCGGGTCCGTGCACGTCCGGCGGAGACGCAGCGACTCGTGGCGCGGCTGGCCACGGTGGACGGTGTCACGACCGTCCGGATGAACCAGCTGAGCGCCTGAAGCTCAGGCGACCAGCGTCGCGCCGCCCGGCGGCACCGTGCGCCGCGCCGACGCGTTGCGGCACAGCGGGTTCGTGCACCCGACCGGAACCGTCACCGTCACCCACGACCCCCGCGACGTCGGCACCAGCCGCCGCTCGGCGGAGATCGGAGCTCCGCACTCTTTGCACACCCGTGCGTCCACGACCATACGATCAACCCCATCCAACCCCTGGCGCCCGCATCGCCACCTCCATCGTCCGCCCGCGCGCGCGCCGAAGCAAGAGCTGCCCGCGGGGTCGCTGCAGGATGCACGACCCGCTAGCGTCGGAGCATGCAGCTGGACGTCCCCACCGCTCTCGGACCCGGCAGGCTGACGGTCGCCGCCGCCGAAGACCCTGCCGCCGTGCTGTGGCTCGGCCACGGTGCGGGCGGCGGCATCGACGCGGTCGACCTCGCGGCGCTGGCGGCCCGCCTGCCCGGCCGCGGGATCACCGTGGTGCGGTAC
>JAEWJG010000264.1 GCA_023386675.1 Actinomycetes bacterium | reverse complement strand
GCCTCGGACGCCGGATGGTGGCGCAGGTCGGCGGTGATGTAGACGTCGGCCGCGCGGACGGCGTCCGACCCGAGCAGGGAGTCGCCTGCACCCCCGCACACGGCGACGCGCGTGACTGGCTGGTGGTAGTCGCCCGCGGCACGGACGCCGCCGGCGGTCGGCGGCAGCAGGTCGGCGACCGCGCGGGCGAGTTGGCCGAGGGTCGTGGGCTGCAGGAGATCTCCCACCCGGCCGATACCGGTGGCGCCGTCGGCGGCGGGCGCGATGGGCGCGGTATCGCGCAGGCCCAGGCGTGCGGCGAGCACGTCGCTGGTGCCGTCGGCCACCACGTCGGCCGTGGTGTGCGCGGCGTACAGGGCGACGCCGCCACGGATCAGCCGCGCCAGCAGTGCACCCTTATAGCGGTCCTCCGCGATGCTCGTCACCCCGCGCAGGAGCAGCGGATGGTGGGCGATCAGAAGGTCGGCGTGCAGGTCGACCGCCTCGTCGACCGTGACGGCCACCGCATCCACCGCCAGCAGGATGCGCTCGACGGGAGCCGCCGGATCGCCCGCCACGAGGCCGGGCGCGTCCCAGCTCTCGGCGCCGGCGAGCGGCCAGAGCTGCTCGACGGTATCGCGGACGGAGGCGAGGGTGGTGGACACGTCGATCAGCCTACGGGATCGCTCCGCGGCGCTGCCGGACGGTCTTCGATCTGTGGACAACGCGATGGCAGCGACGGCTGTGCACGACGTCACTCGACGGACTGCTCCTGGCGGCGCACCGCGGGCGCGGCCGACACCAGCACGCCGAACAGCCCGATCACCAGCGCGATCACGACGCCGATGTTGCTCGTACCGATCCCGGCCTGCGGATCGATCCCGACCATCCGGAACAGGTACCCCTCCCAGCCGAGCCAGGGCAGCGGGGAGCTCACGGTGCCGAGACCGACCGCGGTGCCGGCGACCAGCAGGCCCAGGTTGATCCAGCGCCAGTCCGGGTACGCGCCGCCGCGGGCGAGCAGCGACGGCGAGTGCAGCCGCCGGGTGCGCAGCATCATCTCCCCCGAGAACACCCCGACCCAGGCGGCGACCGGCACCGAGAGCGCGGTCGGCACGCCCCGGACGACCGAGGAGAGGTCGGTGACCGTCGCCGCCAGCACGCCGCCGACGATCGCGATGGCCGCGCCGGCGACCACCGTGCTCCAGCGCCGCCCCAGCCGCACGCCGAGCGCGTCGATGGTGAAGCCGGTCGAGTAGAGCGTGAGCACCAGCGCCGAGATCAGCGAGAGGCCGACGGACAGCAGCAGCGGGACCGGGTACCACGCGGGCAGGCCGAGACCGACCAGCGCGCCGACCGGATCCTGGGCCATGTCGGCAGCCCAGCCCGGATTCGACGCGGCGAGCAGGCCTCCGTAGGAGACGAGCACGAACGGCGGGACGCCGGCGCCGAATGTCGCCCACAGCATGGCCTCTCCCCCGGACGACAGCGGCCGCTGGTAGCGCGCGACCTCCGCGCTGCTCATCGCCCAGGCCAGCCCGACATAGCTGAGGACGATGACCGCACCGGTGACGACGTGGGTCCACAACGCGTCCGGGGCGTTCAGTGCCCGCGAGAGGTCGACGTGCTGCCAGGTGGCCATGACCATGAGCACGATGAGGACGGCGGACGCGACGGTGAGCACCAGCTGCACCCGCGCCACCAGCGCGTACCCGATGTACGCGATCGCCACGGCGACCACGATGGTCACGGCGAGCGCGGTCACCGTCGTCGCGACCGCGTTGCCCGGCCATCCCTCCGCCTCGGTCAGCGACCCCGCCGCCGAACCCGCCAGCCACAGCAGCACGGAGCCCCAGAACAGCTTCACGATCAGGGCGAGTACGGTCGGCAGGAGGTTTCCGCGCAGGCCGAACGTGGCGCGGGAGACGACGAGGGTCGGCTGGCCGCTCCACTTGCCCGCGAGCGTGCCGAGGCCGAGCGGGAGGAACGAGAGGGCGACCCCGACGAGCGTGGCCACGAGGAGCTGCCGCAGGCTGAGACCGAGCACGAACAACGTCGCGCCGACGCCGACGCTGATGAGGGACGAGGTGCCCGCGAACCACAGCCAGAACATCCGGGAAGCGCGGCCCGCCCGGGCGTGGAGCGGCGTGGGCTCGAGGTCGGACGTCTCCGGGATCAGGATGCTCGGGCGCGCGTGGCGGCCGGCGGAGTGCGGGGCGGGTTCGGGCTCCGCTGCAACGGCCGCCGCTGGTACCGCAGCCGCTTCGGCGAGCGGCTCGGGCTCCGGCTCGTGTTCTTGTCGGGTTTCGGGTTCGCGTTCGGGTTCAGGATGCGGTGGGAGCGGGACGAGCGGCACCGGCTGCGAGTCGCGCGGCGCCAGCTCCGTCGGGACGAAGTCCAGCGGCTCGGCGCGGGCGATCGGCCGATAGGTGGGCGGCGCGACCTCCGGCGACGTCGGCGCCGGCTCAGGCTCAGATCGAGGTGGTTCCGACGCCGCCACCTCCCGCTGCACCGGGATCGCCGCCGTCGCCACCCACGGGCTGAACGTCGGCTCCGGCCCGGTCGGCTCCCGGCGCACCGGCAGATCGTCGAAGCTGATCAGCTCCGTCGGCGGCCCCGCCCACTCCTCCTCGTCGTCCCCAGGCACGTCTGACACCGTCTCCGCCCGCGGCACGATGATCGGGATGGCGGACGTGATCCGCGCGACCTCCTCCTCCAACGCGCTGGCGAGCTCGTCGTCGCTGTGCCGCTCGCCGCGCGTCGCCCCGTCCATGACGCCAGACTACGACGCGAGCACGTACCATCGGAGCGTGACCCGGATTGCGACCCCGTACGAAGACCTGCTCCGTGACGTGCTGGCGAACGGCGCCCACAAATCCGACCGCACAGGCACAGGGACGCGCAGCGTGTTCGGCCGCCAGCTGCGGTTCGACCTCGCGGAGGGCTTCCCGCTCATCACCACCAAGCGGGTCCACTTCAAGTCGATCGCGTACGAGCTGCTGTGGTTCCTGCGCGGCGAGAGCAATGTCGGCTGGCTGCGCGACAACGGCGTCACCATCTGGGACGAGTGGGCCGATCAGGACGGCGAGCTCGGCCCGGTCTACGGCGTCCAGTGGCGGTCGTGGCCGACGCCCGACGGCCGGCACATCGACCAGATCCAGCAGGTGATCGACACCCTGCGCACCGACCCCGACTCGCGCCGGATCATCGTCTCCGCCTGGAACGTCGCAGAGATCCCGGACATGGCACTCGCTCCCTGCCACGCCTTCTTCCAGTTCTACGTCGCGGACGGCAAGCTCTCGTGCCAGCTCTACCAGCGCAGCGCGGACATGTTCCTGGGTGTCCCCTTCAACATCGCCAGCTACGCGCTCCTGACCCTGATGGTCGCCCAGCAGGTCGGCCTCGAGCCCGGCGAGTTCGTCTGGACCGGCGGCGACGTCCACATCTACGACAACCACGTGGAGCAGGTGACCGAGCAGCTCACGCGCGACCCGTATCCCGCGCCCACGCTCCGCTTCGCCCGGAAGCCCGACAGCATCTTCGACTACCGCTTCGAGGACTTCATCGTCGAGGACTACCAGCACCACCCCGCGATCCGCGCTGCCGTCGCCGTATGACCGTCGGGCTGATCTGGGCGCAGGCCCATGACCGGGTGATCGGCGCGGGCGGCGTCATGCCGTGGCACCTCACGGAAGACCTCAAGCACTTCCGCGCCGTGACCGGCTCCGATCCCGTGATCATGGGCCGCCGCACCTGGGAGTCGCTCCCCGAGCGCTACCGCCCGCTCCCGGGCCGGACGAACATCGTCGTCACCCGGCAGGAGGGATGGGATGCGCCCGGCGCGCAGGTCGTCCACGCGGTCGACGACGCGCTCGCCGCAGCCGGCGGCGGCGCCGTGTGGGTGATCGGCGGCGCAGAGCTCTACGCCCAGACCCTCCCCCGCGCCGGCCGCCTCGAGATCACCGAGATCGACCTCGACGTCGACGGCGACACCCGCGCGCCGGCCCCCGGCGACGGCTGGACCATCGAGACCGGCGAGTGGCTGACCGCCGGCAACGGGATGCGCTACCGCTTCCTCACCTACACGCGCTGACGCGAACCTGAGCGAACCGGAAGGGATCCGTCAGCCTCCGGAGCCGCCCAGTCCGGCGACGAGGTTCACCGTCGCCGCCACGATCACCGTGCCGAACAGGTACGACAGCAGCACGTGGTGCAGGATCGTGCGCCGGATGTGCGGGCTGGAGATGTCGGTGTCCGACACCTGGAACGTCATCCCGAGGGTGAAGGAGAGGTACGCGAAGTCGCTGTACTGCGGGTCCTCCTTCGTGTTGAAGTCGATGCCGCCGCCCGAGCGGTAGTAGATCCGGGCATAGCGCAGCGTGTAGAGCGTGTGGACCAGCGTCCAGGAGAGGGCGACCGAGACGATCGCCAGCAGCGCGACCCCCAGCTGCGCTCCGCCCTTGAGATTCCGCGCATCCACGAGGATGTAGACCACCGCGACGACGCTCGCCGCAGCGGCGAGGATGAGCACCAGATCGGCCGTCCGGCGCCCCGGGTCCTCCAGCGTCGCATGGTCCTTCGTGGTCGGCCCGTCGAGCTTCCACACCGTCACCCACACCCAGGTGACGTACACGAGGCACGCCGCCGCCCACCCCGCGATGACGGCGTAATGCCAGGCGTCGAGGAGGCCGACGACGATGGCGACGAGCAGTCCCGCCACCAGGGCCGCAGCCATCTTGATCCGCGTGATCCCGCGGCGGTGCTTCACTTCGTCGGTCACACTCGGGATGTTCGCACACGTCGGCCGCGCGGACCCTGAGGCTCGGCCGGTACGATCGAACGCGTGACAGATGCACTGCTGCAGCCCGCTCCCCTGGCCGACCTCGACACCGCCGCCCTGCGCGACGCGCACGACGCCTTCGCGCGTGCGTACGACGAGCTGAAGGCCGCCGGCCTGTCGCTCGACATCACCCGCGGCAAGCCGTCCGCCGAGCAGCTCGACCTCTCGAACGATCTGCTGCACCTCCCGGACGGCGCCTACCGCGATGCCGCGGGCACCGACCTCCGCAACTACGGCGGGCCGAACGGCCTGCCCGAGCTGCGCGCGATCTTCGCCGAGGCGCTGCAGGTGCCGCTGCCGCAGCTCCTCGCCCTCGGCAACTCCAGCCTGACGATCATGCACGACACCATCGCGCAGGCGCTGCTCCACGGCGTGCCCGGCGGCGAACTGCCGTGGGCGAACCAGTCGATCAGCTTCCTGGCCCCGGTCCCCGGGTACGACCGCCACTTTACTATCCTGGAGCGCTTCGGCATCCGGATGATCCCGGTCCCGATGAACGAGGACGGCCCGGACGTCGAGGCGGTCGCGTCGCTGCTCGCCGCCGACGACAGCATCAAGGGCATGTGGTGCGTGCCGGTCTACTCGAACCCGACCGGCGCCGTCTACAGCGAGGAGGTCGTCCGCGCCCTGGTCTCGCTCCCCGCAGCCCCCGACTTCCGCCTGTTCTGGGACAACGCCTACGTCGTCCACCATCTCACCGACGACCGTCCGCGGCCGATCGACGTGCTCGCGCTGGCCGCGGAGGCGGGCAACCCGGACCGCCCGCTGATCTTCGCCTCCACCTCCAAGGTCACCTTCCCGGGGTCGGGCGTCGCGTTCTTCGGCGCATCCGAGGCCAACGTCGCGTGGTTCCAGCACAACTCGGCGGCGCAGAGCATCGGGCCGGACAAGATCAACCAGCTCCGGCACGCGCAGCTGCTGCAGGATGCGGACGGCCTCGCCGCGCACATGGAGAAGCACCGCGCGATCCTCGAGCCGAAGTTCACCGCGGTGGACGCGGCCTTCCGCGAGCGCCTCGCGCCCTGGGGCGCCGGCTCGTGGAACGCGCCGAAGGGCGGCTACTTCGTGAGCCTCGACGTGCCCGACGGCGCGGCGAAGCGCGCGGTGCAGCTCGCGAAGGAGGCCGGCATCGCGGTGACGCCCGCGGGCGCGACGTTCCCGTACGGCGACGACCCGCGCGACGCCAACATCCGGATCGCGCCCACGTTCCCGTCGCTCGACGAGCTGACCACAGCCCTCGACGGCCTGTGCACGGCGATCCTGCTCGCGGCGGCCGAGACGTTGCTCGCCGACCGGGACTGACCGTGGCCGGCTGGGTCGTCCGGCCGAGCACCGTGGACGACTGGCAGGCGTACCGCGCCCTGCGGTTGGAGATGCTCGCCGACGCGCCGATCGCGTTCCTCGAGACCCTCGAGCAGGCCGAGCGCCACGACGACGAGCACTGGCGACGACGGGCGTCCAACACCGCGGGCACGACGACGCTGTTCGCCGCCGTCGCGGAGGACGGCCGCTGGCTCGGAAGCATGGGCGGCTACCAGGCGGTCGGCGCGCGCGACCCCTACCT